>JAHELH010000344.1 GCA_024644285.1 Paracoccaceae bacterium
CAGCCCGGCGGGCATTTCTTTGGCGCGGCGCACACGATGGAGCGCTTTCATACCGCGTTCCATCAGCCGCTGGCGGCCGATCTGTCGAATTTCGGCACTTGGTCGGAAAACGGCGCGTTGACCGCGGACGAACGCGCCACGGCGATCCGGCAGGAACGGCTCGCCGCGCATCGCGATCCGCCAGACGACCCCGCGAAACTGGCCGCGCCCGCGCCCCGCACAGAAGGCTTGCAAAACCCGTCCCGGAGCGGCCTATTCGTCGGCGATGACCCTGCGCGCGCTGTTTCTTCTGCTTGCACTGCTGCCGCTGACGGCCCGACCGGCCGCGGCGGGACAGATCACCGTGGCCGTGGCCGCCAACTTCCTGACCACCGCCGAAAATCTCGCCGCCGCCTTCGAGGCCGAGACCGGGCACGAGGTCGCGTTGGTCCACGGATCGACCGGCAAGCTCTACGCGCAGATCGTCGCCGGCGCACCTTTCGACGTCTTTCTCGCCGCCGACAAAGAGCGTCCCGCGCGCCTGGCGCTCGAGGGGCGGATAGAGGGTGTGCCGCGCCCTTACGCCTTCGGTCGGCTGGCCCTGGTCTCGCGCGGGCCGGTGCCGATGTCGCTGGACGAGTTCCTGACCCGGACCGAGTTGCGCATCGCCATCGCCGATCCAGCTGTCGCGCCCTACGGCGCTGCGGCGCGCGAGGTTCTGGAGCAGGTGCGTGGAGAGGACTGGGATGAAAACGTGGTCTTCGGAGAAAGCGTCGCCCAGGCCTTTGCCTTCGTCGCCACGGGGAATGCGCAGGCGGGGCTGGTCGCTCTGTCGCAAACGATGAACACCGACCTCGACGTCACCGTCATCGCGGTCCCGGAGAACCGGCACCCGTCATTGCGCCAGGACGTGGTGCAGTTGGCGCGCGCGGCGGACAATGCCGCCGCCGCCGAATTCGTCGCCTTTCTCGACAGCGTGCTGGCGCGCGAGATCATGACCGAATCGGGCTACGGGGTCCGGGAATGAGCCTTTGGGCGCCGGTCTGGCTTACGCTGCAGCTTGCCGGCATCACGACCGTTCTGCTGCTGATCATCGCCATGCCCATCGCCTGGTGGCTGGCCAATACGAAGGCCAGAATACGGCCGGCCATCGAGGCGCTGACGGCTTTGCCCCTGGTCCTGCCGCCGACGGTCCTGGGGTTCTACCTGCTGATCCTGATGAGCCCCGACAGCGCGCTCGGCGGCGCGTGGGTGCGCCTGACCGGCGAGGCGCTGACGTTCTCGTTCAGCGGTCTGGTCGTCGCCTCGCTGTTCTATTCGCTGCCCTTCGCGGTGCAGCCGTTACAGGGCGCCTTCCAGTCGGTCGGGCGCGGGATGATGGAGACCGCGGCGACGCTGGGGGCGGGGCGCTGGGATGCGTTTCGAACCGTCGCATTGCCGCTGTCGCGGCGCGGGGTGCTGACGGCGGGGGTGCTGACCTTCGCCCACACGATGGGAGAATTCGGCGTGGTCCTGATGGTCGGCGGCAACATTCCGGGTCGCACGCGGCTGATTTCCATCGAGATCTACTCGGCCGTCGAGACGCTTGACTATCGCACCGCGCATATCTTGTCGGGCGGATTGCTGGTGTTCTCGTTCGTCGTGCTGACAGCCGTCTACGTCATGAACCAGCGGGCAGTGCGTGCCGGTGTCTGACGGCCTCGCCTTCGATCTTACCGTCCGCTTTCCGGGGTTCACGCTGCAGGCGGCAGAGGAAATCCCGGCGGGCGGGATTACCGTGCTTTCAGGACCCAGCGGCAGCGGCAAGTCGACCCTTCTGAGGGCCCTGGCCGGGCTGGAGCCGCGGGCGGAGGGGTTCGTTCGGCTCGGCGGCGCCGACTGGAGCGCGCGGCCAGCCTCGGCACGCAGTGTCGGCTACGTGTTTCAGGATGCCCGGCTATTCCCGCATCTCGATGTCGCCGCGAACCTCGATTATGGCGCGCGGCGCCGTGGCACGCCACCCGACCGCGTGGCTGCCATCGTCGATGCGCTGGATTTGGCGCCGCTTCTGCATCGCGAACCCGCGAACCTTTCGGGAGGCGAAGCACGGCGCGTGGCATTGGGGCGCGCGCTGGCCTCCGGCCCGCGGGTGCTGCTGATGGACGAGCCGCTGTCAGGTCTCGACCGCGCGCGCAAGGCGGACCTGATGCCCTATATCGCGCGCGCTGTCGCGGGCTTTGGCGGGCCGGCGCTGTATGTCACGCATTCCAATTACGAGATCGACGTGCTGGCGGACCGGGTCCTGTCGATCCGCGACGGCCAAATCGTCGGCCGTGCCGGCCCGTCGCCGCGATTGAAGGTCCGGGTTCTGCGGGTCGAGGGCGATTGGATCGAGCTGGACCTGGGGGTGCAGTCGTTTTGGGCACCCGGCCGCGGACAGGCCGGCCAGGCGCTGGCGCTGCCCCTGGGCGCGGAAAGCCTGTTATCCGAGCACGCACCGGGCCGCAGCACCGGCGGGGTAACCTTGGCAGGGCGTCTGCTGGCCGTCGAGGAAACGGGGTTGCGCGTGGATATCGCGGGCCAGGAGGTGTTTCTGCGGCAGAGACCGGATGCGGAGGATTGGACCGCGGGGCAGCCGGTTTGGCTGACGCTGCCGCGCGATGCGGGCCCGCTTTTGGAGA
>JAHELH010000345.1 GCA_024644285.1 Paracoccaceae bacterium
AGGCGCTGAACGCGACCTACGTGATCCCGGGCCACGGGCACCCGACCAACATGGACCAGGTGCGACGGTACACGCGCGATTACCTCGTTTACCTGCGCGGCAAGATCCGCGAGCATATCGATGCGGGCGGCGATCTGGCCGACGCCTATTACGTCGACCAGTCGGCGTTTTCGCATCTCGACACGTTCGAGGAACTGGCCACGAAGAACGCGGGCCGCGTTTTCGAACAGATGGAGTGGGAATAGGTCCTCCCGCGAGGTGTGGGCACCCCCGCGGGAGACGCGTGTTTGGCCGCCCTAGGCGGGAGCGGGGTCAGCCGCCCTGTGCGTCCGAGACGATTTCTGCCAGAAGCTGCTCGACAGCATCCATCGGGCCGTCCGGGTAGTCGCGGTGGCCGATCATCACCGCGCCGTCGCGCTCGGCGACGAAAATGCCGTAGGGGCAGTGGACGATGTTCATCGGGTCGGCCTCCATCACCTGGCGGCTGACGATGGCCGAGCAGAAGATGTAGATGTCGGCCTTCTCGAACAGCATCACGTCGCTGCCGACATCCGCCCCGGTGCGGTTCAGCATGTCGCCCACATGGCTGACATAGTCGATCACCAGGCCCTTGCCGACGATGGCGGTTTCGACCGCGAAGGCCGCATCCTCGAAGCTGCCGTCGAAATCGTAAGTGACGGCCTCTTCTGCGTTGGTGGCGGTCGCGCCGGCGGCGACGACGGCCAAGGTGGTCAGAAGTTTTTTCATCGATCTCTCCCGTGTTGGATGCCAGGCCCCGGTCGCCGGGGCAGAGGCGTGTGTTCAGCCGAACATGTCGGCGGTGATGCCGGCATACCAGCCCTCGGATTCCTCGTAGGTCGCCTTGCGCAGCGCGGCGTCCTCGCCAGTCTGGCTGACGAAGCTGTCGACCGAGGCGATCTTTTCCTCTGTGGGCTCGTAGGCCGCGCCGACCTTGACGCCGTCGTTCTCGGCGATCAGCGACCAGCATGTGTTGGCATATTTCGCCGGGAACACCGTCGATCCGGTCAGCGCGCCGCGCACCGCGTTGGCGCAGACCTTGGCCTGGCTGTTGGCCGAGAAACCCGATTTCGGCATGTCGCCCTGCAGGCTGGCATCGCCAAGAACATGGATGTCGGGATCGGCCTTCGACGACATGTCGCTTGGGTTCACCGGCGCCCAGTTTCCGTCAGTCACCCCTGCCAGTTCCGCGATCTGGCCGGCCTTCTGGGCGGGGATCACGTTGCAGACGTCGACGTTCTCGACCGAACCGTCGATATCCAACGTCATCGCGGCGGGATCGACCGAGACGGATGCGGCGCCGAAATCCGGGCCGATGCGCTCGATCATGCCGCCGTAGTGGTTTTGCCAGCCCTCCTCGAACAGCGCCTGCTTCGAGAAATTCTCCTTCGGATCGACGACGAGGATCTTGGCGGTCGGGTTGTTGTTCTTCAGGTGCCAGGCGACCATCGACACGCGCTCGTATGGGCCCGGCGGGCAGCGGTACGGGTTGGGCGGTGCGATCAATGCGAAAGTTCCGCCCTCGGGCATCGCCTCGAGCTGCGCGCGCAGAAGCTGGGTCTGCGAGCCCGCCTTGTAGGCGTGCGGCATCGCGTTCTGCGCCGACAGGTCCCAGCCCGGAACCGAGCCGTCCACGAAGTCTATGCCGGGCGACAGGATCAGCTTGTCGTACGGCACGTCCTGCCCACCGGTCAGCCGCACGGTCTTGGCATCACGGTCGACGCCGATGGCCCAGTCGTGAACGACATTGATGCCGTAGTCGCTGGCCAGCGTCCCGTAGGTGTGGCCGATATCCTCGATCTGCTTGAAACCGCCCAGATAGAGGTTCGAGAAGAAGCAGGTGTAATACTTCCGCGTGGGCTCGATCAGGGTGACGTCGATGGCGCCGTCGCTGTCCTTTGCGATGTAGCGCGCCGCCGTGGCACCGCCCGCGCCGCCGCCGATTACGACGACCCGCGGCTTACCGTGGCCCGCCGCCCGGACCATCGGGGCGGACAGCACGGTCATGGCGGCGCTGCTGGCGCCAAGGAATGCTCTGCGATCAAAAGTCATTGTCTGTCTCCTTGAATTGAACCCTAGTTTCCAAGGGTCGCGAAATAAGCGGCGAGCGCCGCGATCTCCTGGTCGTTCAGCCGTCCGGCCAGCATATTCATAACCGGATGCTCGCGCCTTTTCGACTTGTATGCGTGCATGGCGACGACAAAGTCGTCCTCGGGCCAGAGAACGATCGAGGGGATGCCCTGGTCGCCGCCATCGGCGCGGTGGCAGGTTGTGCATTCGCTGGAAAGATATTCACCGTAGGCCGGATCACCCTGAATCGACAGGATAGCGGGGTCGATGTCGTGGTCCGTGGGGGCGGCCGTGGGGTCGGCCTCGACGATATTGGCAGGCGAGGCGGAGTATTGGCGCAGATAGGCGATCAGATGCGCCCGGTCTTCCGGATCGGACAGCCCGCGAAATGTCATCCGGGTGCCGGGCACAAGTTGCCGGGGATTTTCGAGGAAGGCGTCAAGCTGCTCGGCATGCCATTCGAGGCCCTTGCTGCCCGCGCGTTGCATCGCCTTGGAGTAGCGCACGCCGTCGACGGTGCCGGCCGTGCGGCCGAACAGCCCGTT
>JAHELH010000063.1 GCA_024644285.1 Paracoccaceae bacterium
GGCGGCGACCTGCGCCGGCGGCGCGGGCGCGGGCCGGCTGGCAAAGGTCGGCGCCATGCCGCACAACACCTTGCGCTTGCGGTTGACGCGCGGCACCCAGGTCACCGCGCCGTCGAAGCCCGCGCGCACGAAGACGCAGCCCTTGCTGTCGACATACTGCTTGCCAGTATAGCTGGCGGGCGGATATTCGGCGGGCTGCGCATCGGCGATGCTTTGCGCCCCGGCCGATCCGGCGCCCAGAACCAACACAAGGATTGCGGCCGTTGCGGTCGATCTTCTCAGCATACTGCGCCCCCACACAAGATGTTGGGGCACGATGCCAAATTTGGCCCAAGCGGTAAAGGGGAATTCCCCTATTTCGTGCCGAACATCCGGTCGCCCGCATCCCCCAGACCCGGCACGATGTAGCCGTGTTCGTTGAGATGGTCGTCAATGGCGGCCGTCACGATCGGCACGTCGGGATGCGCCTCTTTCATCCGCGCGACGCCTTCGGGGGCGGCCAGCAGGCACATGAATCGGATGTCGGTGGCGCCGGCCTGTTTCAGCAAGTCTATGGCCGCGACCGAAGAATTGCCGGTGGCCAGCATCGGATCGACGGCGATGACCAGGCGGTCCTGCAGATCCGCCGGGACCTTGAAATAGTACTGGACCGGCTTCAGCGTCTTTTCGTCGCGATAGAGCCCGACGAAGCCGACCCGCGCCGAAGGGATCAGTTCCAGCACCCCGTCCAAGAGCCCGTTGCCCGCCCGCAGGATCGAGATCAGTGCCAGTTTCTTGCCCGCAAGCACCGGCGCGTCCATCGGGCAGAGCGGGGTTTCGATGGTTCGCGATTCGGTCGGCAGTTCGCGGGTGATCTCGTAGGCCAGAAGCTGGCTGATCTCGCGTAGCAGCTGGCGGAAGCCGGCGGTCGAGGTTTCCTTGTCGCGCATCAGCGTCAGCTTGTGCTGCACCAGCGGGTGCGTGACGACGGTCAGATGGTCGGTCATGTTGGCGGCTCCAGTCTTTCAAGCACGGCTTTGCGGGTCTCGGCGTCGCAGAAGGCGGCGCGCGCGGCGTCGCGGTTGATCTGGCGGAAATCGTCCTCTTCCCAGCCGAAAGTTTCCGCCAGCCGGTCGTATTCGCGGCGCATCGACGTGTGGAAGAACGGCGGGTCGTCGGTCGAGACGGTCACGGTCACGCCGCGCTTGCGCAGGGATTCGATCGGGTGGCTCGGCCAGTCGGGATAGACGCCGAGAACCACGTTGGAGCCCGGACAGACCTCCAGCACGATGCCATCTTCGGCCAGACGGTCGACGAGGCGGTCGTCCTCGACCGCGCGCACGCCGTGGCCGATGCGTGAGGGGCGCAGCGCGTCAAGCGCGGCGCGCACCTCGTCCGGCCCGCGCCATTCGCCGGCGTGGGCGGTGATGCCGAGGCCCGCCTCGCGCGCCATGTCGAAGGCATAGGCGAAATCCTGCAACTCGCCTGACTTCTCGTCGCCGGCGACGCCGAAGCCCGTGACCCAGTCGCCCGCCGTCTCGGCGGCGCAGCGGGCGGTTTCCCGGGCCTTGTCGGGGCCGAAATGCCGGATCGGCGTGACGATGCCGCGCAGGACAATGCCGTCGGTTCGCTCTGCGATATCGGCGGCTTCGCGGATCGCGGCGAGGTATTCGCGCCAGGCGCCAAGGTCGCGGCCGCCACAGAAATCGGGGCTGAGGAAGGTTTCCGAATAGACCACGCCGTTCGCGGCGCTTTCCTCCAGCACCGCCAGCGTCAGCCGGTGGTAATCCTCGGGCGTGCGCAGGACCGAGGTCGCGGCCTCGTAGACCTCGAGGAAGTGCCAGAAATCGCGGTAGGCATAGCTGCCGTCGGCGTTGAAGATGCGCGACAGATCCTCATCTTTCTCGGCGGCCAGCCCCCGGATGAAGGCGGGCGGCGCGCCGCCTTCGAGATGCAGGTGCAACTCCACCTTGGGCAGATCGGCGACGCTCATAGAAAGCTCTTGCCGGGACCGCGCTCGGCCAGCGCCAGATGCGCCGCGACCGAGGCGGCCACGTCCACGAAGCCCACCAGTCCGATCTCGCGCGTGCCCCGCCCGCGCCCCACCACCGGCACCCGTTCGCGCGTGTGGTCGCTGCCGCGAAACGTGGGGTCGTTGCCGTGGTCGGCGGTGAAGATCGCCAGGTCGCCGTCCCCGAGCCGGTCGAACAGGCGCGGCAGTTGCGCGTCGAACCATTCCAGGTGCCGGGCATAGCCCGAGACGTCGCGACGATGGCCGTAGACCGAGTCGAATTCGACGAAATTGGCAAAGGTCAGGCTGCCCTGTGGCGCCTCGGCCGCGAAGTCCAGCAGATGCTCGAAAAGGTCGGTGTCGGCCCCCTTGCGCGCCTCGTCGATGCCGCGCATCGAGAAGATGTCGCCGATCTTGCCGACAGCGTTCACCCGGCCGCCTTCCGCCTGCACCCAGTCGCACAGCGTCGGCTCCGGCGTGGCCATGGCGTAGTCGTGCCGGTTCGTGGTGCGGGTGAAGCCCTTTTCTTCCGACCCCAGGAAGGGGCGCGCGATGACGCGGCCGACCCGCATGTCGTGCAGCGTGGGCGCCAGCGCTTCGCAGAGCGCCAGCAGCCGGTCGAGGCCGAAATGCTCCTCGTGCGCGGCGATCTGGAACACCGAATCGACCGAGGTGTAGCAGATCGGCCAGCCGGTGCGGATGTGTTCGGCGCCCTCGTCCTCGATGATCAGGGTGCCCGAGGCGTGGCGGTTGCCGAGGATGCCGTCGGTGCCGGCCAGGCGGCAGACTTGGGCCACAAGATCGGGCGGAAAGCAGGGCTGCGTGTCGGGGAAGTAGTGCCAGTCCCAGGGCACCGGCACGCCCGCCAGTTCCCAGTGACCCGAGGGCGTGTCCTTGCCGCGCGAGACCTCGGTCGCGGCGCCCCACAGGCCCCGTGGATCGGCGTCCAGCCCCGGCGTGGCGTCGCCCGAGGCGAGCCGCACCGCCGCCCCCAGCCCCAGCGCGTCGAGATGCGGCAGGCGCAGCGGCCCCGACCGCCCCTCTTCTGCCCTGCCCGCGGCGCAGGCCTGGGAGATGTGACCCAGCGTGTTAGCGCCCACGTCGCCGAAGGCGGCGGCATCCGGCGCGCCGCCGCAGCCCACCGAATCGAGTACGATCAGGAAGGCCCGCGCCATCAGGCCACCTCTTCCAGTATGAGATCCGGCAGGTCCGGCACGTCGTCTTCGATCCGAAACGCCGGCAGACAGGCCGCGACGGCGGCCTCGGCGGCGTCGGCCGTCGCGGCGTGAACGATGGCCAGCGGGTCGCCCGCGCCAACCTCGTCGCCCAGCATCATCACGTCGGAAAGGCCGACCGAGGGGTCGATCTTGTCGCCCGCGCGCAGACGCCCGCCGCCCAGATGCACCACCGCGAGGCCCAGCGCCTCGCCGTCGATGGCGGCGAGATAACCGGCGCGCGGGGCGGGCACCTCGCGGACAACCGGGGCCGCCGGCAGCCGGTCGCGCCAGCGTTCCACGAAATCCGCCGGACCGCCCATCGCCGCGACCATACCGCCAAAGCGTTCCGCCGCCGCGCCCGAGACGATGACGCCGCGCACCATCTCGGCGCCCTCGGCCCGGTCGCCCGCCATGCCCGCCAGCCGCGCCATCTCTCCGCCGAGTTGTGCGGTCAGTTCCGCCAGCGTGGTGTCGCTGTCGCCGTCGGTGAGCGCGATCATCACCTCCATCACCTCGAGCGCGTTGCCCAGCGCCAGCGCGCAGGGCTGGCTCATGTCGGTGATCAGTGCGGTGGCGCGGGTGCCCGCGCCGTTCGCGGTCTCGACCAGCGAGCGGGCCAGCGCGCGTGCGTCGTCCAACGATTTCATGAACGCGCCGGAGCCGGCCTTGACGTCGAGCACCAGGTTGTTGACGCCGGAGGCGAGCTTTTTCGACAGGACCGAGGCGGTGATCAGGTCGATGCTTTCCACGGTCGAGGTGATGTCGCGCACAGAATAGAGCCGGCGGTCGGCGGGCGCGATGTCACGGCTGGCGGCGACTATGGCGCAGCCGCATTCGCCCACGATCTTGCGGAACTTTTCCTCGCCGATCTCGGTGGACAGGCCCGGGATCGCCTCGAGCTTGTCGAGCGTGCCGCCGGTATGCCCCAGCCCGCGGCCCGAGATCATCGGCACGAAGGCCCCCAGGGCCGCCATCGCCGGCGCCAGCAGCAGCGACACTGCGTCGCCGATGCCTCCGGTAGAGTGCTTGTCCATCACCGGGCCGGGCAGTTCCCAGCGCAAAATATTGCCGCTGTCGCGCATGGCCTCTGTCAGCGCGACGCGGGCCGCAACGCTGAGCGGGCGCAGGCAGACGCCCATGGCGAAGGCGCCGGCCTGGGCATCGCCGACTTCCTCGCCTGCGAGACCTTGCGCGAACCAGGCGACGTCCTCCGGGTCGAGCGCGTCGCCCCGGCGCAGCTTGCCCAACACGTGGCGCGCGTCCATCTCAGGCGTCCTTCATATGCACGGCGCCAAAGGCGCCGGGCAACAGCGCGCCCACCGTTGTACTGACGCGTGCCCCGCCGGTCGTGCCCAACAGAACCGGCACGTCAGGCTCGGCGAATTGCGCGAGTTTCTGTCGGCAGCCGCCGCAGGGGGTGATCGGCTGCGAACCTTCCGAGATCACGGCGACCTCGGCGATCTTCGTATCGCCCCCGGCGACCATCGCCGCGATGGCCCCTGCCTCGGCGCAGGTACCTTCCGGATAGGCGACGTTCTCGACGTTGCAGCCGAGATAGACGGCGCCCGAGGTCGCTCGGATGGCGGCACCGACGCGGAAATCGGAATAGGGCGCATAGGCGTTCCGGCAAACCTTTGCTGCGTCATCGATCAGGGACATGCGGAACCTTTGCGAATGCACCGCCCGCACAGTGCGGCGGTGCCGCGGGCGATGCAAGGCCAGAGAGGCGCGGACCCGTGGCGGCCCTTGTAAGCACCGGCCGCTTGTCGCAGGCTTGCGTGCAGCCAGGGAAGCGCCGGCGACCGGCGATTCTGCCAACGACACAGGGCGCGAAAAAGTAGTTTAATATTAAACTATAATTCGGGGCCGCGGGGGGAGACGGACAGTGAGCGACCAGAAATCCATCAGCCAGCGCGAGCGCGCGCTGTACTATCACGAGAACCCCAAGCCCGGGAAACTGGAGATCCGGGCGACCAAGCCGCTGGCCAACGGCCGCGACCTGAGCCTCGCCTATTCGCCCGGCGTGGCCGAGGCCTGTCTCGAGATACAGGCAAACCCCGGCGATGCCGTGCGCTATACCGCGCGCGGCAACCTCGTCGCCGTGGTCACCAACGGCACCGCCGTCCTCGGCCTTGGCAATATCGGCGCGCTGGCCTCGAAGCCGGTGATGGAGGGCAAGGCCGTCCTGTTCAAGAAATTCGCCAATATCGACTGCTTCGACATCGAATTGAACGAAAGCGACCCCGAGAAACTGGCCGAGATCGTCTGCGCGCTGGAAACCACGTTCGGCGCGATCAACCTGGAAGACATCAAGGCGCCGGACTGCTTCATCGTCGAGAAGCTGTGCCGCGAGCGGATGAACATCCCGGTCTTCCATGACGACCAGCACGGCACCGCCATCGTCGTCGGCGCCGCGGCGACGAACGCGCTGCGGGTGGCGGAGAAGAAATTCGAGAACATCAAGATCGTTTCGACCGGCGGCGGCGCGGCCGGCATCGCCTGCCTGAACATGCTGCTGAAGCTGGGCGTGAAGCGCGAGAACGTCTGGCTGTGCGACCTGGAGGGCCTGGTCCACGAGGGGCGGACCAAGGACATGACGCCGCAAAAGGCGGAATACGCCCAGCCCGGCGGGCCGCGGACCCTGAGCGACGTGATCGAAGGGGCGGACATGTTCCTGGGGCTGTCCGGCCCCGGCGTGCTGAAGCCCGAGATGGTCGAGAAGATGGCAGAGACGCCGATCATCTTCGCGCTGGCCAACCCCACGCCCGAGATCATGCCCGACGACGCCCGCGCCGTCGCGCCCAAGGCCATCATCGCCACCGGGCGCAGCGATTTTCCCAACCAGGTCAACAACGTCCTGTGCTTTCCCTTCATCTTTCGCGGGGCGCTGGATGTCGGCGCGACCGAGATCAACGACGAAATGAAGATCGCCTGCATCGAGGGCATCGCCGCGCTGGCCCGCGCCTCGACCAGCGCCGAGGCCGCCGCGGCTTACCAGGGCGAGGCCATGGTGTTCGGGCCCGACTACCTGATCCCCAAGGCTTTCGATCCGCGCCTGATCGGCGTCGTGGCCAGCGCCGTGGCCAAGGCCGCCATGGAAAGCGGCGTGGCCACGCGACCGATCGAGGACCTGAAGGCCTACAAGAAAAAGCTCGAAAGCTCGGTCTTCCGCTCTGCCCTGATCATGCGCCCGGTCTTCGAGGCCGCGCGCACCGCCAGCCGCAGCATCGTCTTCACCGAGGGCGAGGACGAGCGCGTGCTGCGCGCCGCCAACGCGATGATCGAGGAGACCACCGACAAGCCGATCCTGATCGGCCGCCCCGAGGTGGTGGATTCGCGCTGCGAGCGTGCCGGCCTCCCGATCCGCCCCGGGACCGACTTCGAGCTGGTGAACCCCGAGAACGACCCGCGCTACCGCGACTACTGGACGACCTATCACCTGGTGACCGAACGCAAGGGCGTCACGCCCGACCTTGCCCGCGCGATCATGCGCACCAATACCACCGCGATCGGCGCGGTGATGGTGCATCGCGGCGAGGCCGACAGCATGATCTGCGGCACGTTCGGGCAGTATCTCTGGCATCTGAACTACATCCAGCAGGTGCTGGGCACGCCCGAACTGCACCCGATCGGCGCGCTGAGCCTGATGATCCTGGAGGACGGGCCGCTGTTCACCGCCGACACCCATGTCAACGCGGTGCCGACGCCGCAGCAGATCGCCGACACGGTGATTGCCGCCGCGCGGCATGTCCGCCGCTTCGGGGTGGCGCCGAACATCGCGCTATGCTCGAACTCGCAATTCGGCAACCTGTCCACCTCGTCGGGCCAGCGGATGCGAGAGGCCATCGCGATCCTCGATTCGGAACCGCGCGATTTTGTCTACGAGGGCGAGATGCTGGCGGACACCGCCCTGGATCCGGACCTGCGCGAACGGGTGTTCCCCAATTCGCGGCTGCGGGGCCAGGCCAACACGCTGATCTTCGCCTCGACCGACGCCTCGTCGGCGGTGCGCAACATCCTGAAGATGAAGGCAAACGGGCTGGAGGTCGGGCCGATCCTGATGGGCATGGGCAACCGCGCGCATATCGTGACGCCCTCGATCACCGCGCGGGGCCTTTTGAACATGTCGGCACTGGCCGGCACGCCGGTGGCGCATTACGGATAGGGCCGCGCCGGCGGCGATCTGATATAGGTCAAGGGCCGGCGGCCTGGACGCGCCTAGTGTGGGGACGGTCCGGACGGCCGGACCGCGTGGGGGGCGGCGACATCGCCGAGCCGGGATGGCTATTACAGAAGAGAAAACCAAGAGAGCGGTTGCGGAGACAGATCCGAAACGTGTCCAGCTGCCAGCCAGGCGCGCAGACGATGCGCCGCCTGACAGTCCGTTTGCCGATATCGACCGGGCGCTGCACGCGGTCCTGGCCCGCGCCACGGCGGGCCTGTCGCCGCATGCCGTCGCCGAGGCCTGGGCCGACTGGGCGCTGCACCTGGCCCGCGCGCCCGGGCGGCAGCTGGAGCTTGCGGAACATGCCCGGCGCAACGCCTTTGCGCTGATGACCTATACCGCACAGACGACGGCCAAGGACGCGGCGGAAAAGCCGTTCACGCCCCGCAAGCACGATCATCGCTTTGGCTATGCCGACTGGAACAAGCCCCCTTACGCCCTTTGGCAGCAGGGGTTTCTGGCGGTGCAGGACTGGTGGGACGAGGCCACGCGGAAACTGCCCGGCCAGCGCCAGGAAGAGGCCGAGCGCACCCGGTTCCTGGCGCGGCAGATACTCGACACCGTCGCGCCCTCGAACTTTCCGTGGCTCAATCCGGAAATCATCGCCGAGACCACCCGTACCCGTGGCCGGAACCTGACCGAGGGCGCCGCGCATTTCGCGCAGGATTTCGTGCAGGCCGTCACACAGGCGCACAAGCCCGCGCCCGAAGGCTACGAGATCGGCAAGGACCTGGCCTGCACGCCCGGCAAGGTGGTCTATCGCAACGACATCTTCGAGCTGATCCAATACGCGCCGCAGACCGGGACGGTGCATCCCGAACCGGTGCTGATCATCCCGGCCTGGATCATGAAGTACTACATCCTCGATCTGTCTCCGCAGAACTCCTTTGTCCGCTACCTGGTGCAGCAGGGCTTCACGGTTTTCGCGATATCTTGGGTCAACCCGACGGCCGACCAGGCCGGTCTGTCGCTGGAAGACTACCGCAAGCGCGGCGTGATGGAGGCGCTCGACGCCGTCAGCGCGATCGTGCCGGGGCAGAAGATCCACGCCAACGGCTATTGCCTGGGCGGCACGATGCTGGCCATCGCCGCCGCAACGATGGCGCGCGACGGCGACGACCGGCTGGCCTCGGTCACGCTGATGGCGGCGCAGGTGGATTTCACCCAGGCCGGCGAGCTTTTGCTGTTCCTCGACGAAAGCCAGGTCGCGTTCCTCGAAGACCTGATGTGGGCGCAGGGCTATCTCGACCGGCCGCAGATGTCGCGCACCTTTGCCGCGATCCGGGCCGAGGACCTGATCTATACCCGCGCCGTGAACCGTTACTTCCTGGGCAAGCAGGACCTGCCGACGGATATCGGCGTCTGGAACGGCGACACCACGCGGATGCCGGCGCGGATGCATGGCGAATACCTGCGCAGTCTTTTCCTGGAAAACCGGCTGACGGCCGGTCGCTTCGCCGTCGAGGGCCGGGTCGTCGCGCTGAAAGACATTGCCGTGCCGATGTTCGTGATCGGGACCGAGACCGACCACATCGCGCCCTGGCAATCGGTCTTCAAGGCGCGGCTGTTTACCGGGTGCGAACTGACCTTCCTGCTGACCAAGGGCGGCCACAACGGCGGCATCCTCAGCGAGCCGGGGCATGGCGGCCGGCACTACCGCATCGGCAGCCGGGCGCCCGGCGCGCTGTACGTCGATCCCGACAGCTGGTTCGCGGCGACGCCGCCGCAGGCCGGCTCGTGGTGGCCGGAATATGCGGATTGGCTGAAGCAGCGCAGTGGGCGGCGCCGCAAGCCGCCGGCGACGGGCGCGCCCGGCTATGCTCCGCTGGCGGATGCGCCGGGGTCCTACATCCACCAGCAGTGACCCGACCGGTCCTGCCGCATGGCAATTCCGGACAGCGCACCCGAAGGGCCGCGCCGCCAATGAGGGGCGGCGGCGCGGCGACGCTCAGCTTACTTCTTGCCCGTCTTCGCGCCGGGTTTCGAAGGTTTCGGAGCGGGCTTCTTGTCGCCCATCGGATAGACCTTCTGTTGGGCGGGACGGCGTGATTGCCGCCACGTGACGGAAATTTCAGCGCCGGAATCCAGACGGTTTCAAGCAGGAAATTCGCTGTAACAGAAGAAGTGATTGCGCCGGGCCGCGACAGGCTTGCGCCGCGCATCCTGTTAACGCCAACAGTGACCGCAGGACGCAGCCGCGGCGCTTGCCCAAGGGTCAGTCGCCCGCTAACAGAAGGCAGCGGCACGGGAGGGCATACCATGGCATACGCTGACGTCTACAAGTCCTGGCAGGACGACCCAGAGGGGTTCTGGATGCGCGCGGCACAGGCCATCGACTGGGACCGCAAGCCGTCAAAGGCGCTGTTCGACGACAATGCCCCGATTTACGAGTGGTTCAGCGACGGGATGGTTAATACCTGCTGGAACGCCGTCGACCGCCATGTGCCCGAGCGCGGCAACCAGCCTGCGATCATCTACGACTCGCCGATCAGCGGCAAGAAGCGGACCATCACCTATGCCGAGTTGCGCGACCAGGTCGCCAGCCTCGCCGGGCTGCTGCGCGACCGCGGCGTTACCAAGGGCGACCGCGTCGTCATCTACATGCCGATGGTGCCCGAGGCGCTGGTCGCGATGCTGGCCGTCACCCGCATCGGCGCGATCCACTCGGTGGTGTTCGGCGGCTTCGCCTCGAACGAGCTGGCGGTGCGTATCGACGACGCGCAGCCCAAGGCGATCCTCACCGCCTCGTGCGGGCTGGAGCCCGGCCGTACCATCGCCTACAAGCCGCTGCTCGACGGCGCCATTGCGATGGCCCGCCACAAGCCCGACTTCACCGTGATCCTGCAGCGCGAGCAGTTGCAGGCCGAGCTTGGGCCGAACGACCTGGACTGGCACACGGCGCAACAGGGCGTCGAGCCGGCCGATTGCGT
>JAHELH010000064.1:0-5342 GCA_024644285.1 Paracoccaceae bacterium
GGGTCAGCGCGTGGCCGCGCCGCGTGGGCCAGGACCGGCCATCAAGGCCCGCGCGGATGAACAGCCGCATGCGCCGGTCGCTGGCCCGCTTCGCCAGCGCCGCGTAATAGCGGCCGAGTTCTTCGCCTAGCGGGGCATCGGCGTCGATCCACGGCCCTTCCTGTTCCGCCCCAGTCGGGGCGAAGGCGCGTTCCAGGCAACGCTCGATCAGATCTTCCTTCGATGCGAAATGCTTGTAGATCAGCGCCTGCGTCACCCCGAGCGCGCCAGCGATGTCGCGCGTCGGCGCCTCGAATCCGCGATCGGCGAAGAAATCGGCGGCGGCATCAAGCATCCGCGCGCGGCGTTCTTCTGCCGGGTAGCGCTGGCGCTTGGGGCGGGCATCGGTCATGGAACCGATCCTAGGTCAAATCGGCAGGCGGCGAAACAGCGGCACGCCCAACGGCCCGGGGTTCTCGGGGGTCAATTCGACTTCGGGTCTCGGCGAGCCTATGAAGGACAGCTCAGCTGTCGCCGGCGATCATCTCGGCCTGGCGCACCACCACCTCGGCCTGCTTGATGCTGGCGATGTCGATCAGGCGGCCCTTGTAGACGGCGGCGCCGGCGCCTTCCTTCTTGGCCTTTTCCATCGCGGCGAGGATTTCCTTGGCCTCGTTGACGGCCTCGTCGGAGGGGGTGAAAATCTCGTTGGCCAGCGCCACCTGCTTGGGGTGGATCGCCCACTTGCCGACCATGCCCAGCGTGGCCGAGCGGCGGGCCTGGGCGCGGAAGCCCTCGTCATCGGAAAAGTCGCCGAACGGGCCGTCCACCGGCAACAGGCCGTGGGTGCGGCAGGCCGCGACGATGTTGGCCTGCGCCCAATGCCAGGGGTCGGACCAGTATTTCTGGCCCTCGCGGTGCATGTAATAGTTTTCCTGCGTGCCGCCGATGCCAGTGGTCTGCATGCCCATCGAGGCGGCGAAATCCGCAGCACCCAGGCTTATCGCCTGCAGGCGCGGCGAGGCGGCGGCGATGTCCTCGACATGGCAGATGCCGGCCGAGGTTTCGATGATGCATTCGAAAGCGAGCTTTTTAACCCGGCCCATCGCCGCCTCGATCGAGCTGACCAGCGCGTCAACGGCGTAGATGTCGGAGGCATTCCCGGCCTTGGGGATCATGATCTGGTCCAGCCGCTCGCCGCCCTTTTCCAGCAGGTCGACCACGTCGCGGTACCAGTACGGGCTATCGAGCCCGTTGATCCGCACCGAGAGCGTCTTCCTGCCCCAGTCCACGTCGTTGATCGCCTGAACGGTGTTGGCCCGCGCCTTGTCCTTGTCGTCGGGCGCGACGCTGTCCTCGAGGTCGATATTGACCACGTCGGCGGCGCTTTTTGCCATCTTCTCGAACAAGGCGTCGTTGGAACCGGGGCCGAACAGCTGGCAGCGGTTGGGACGGGCAGGCGGCGCGGGCTGGATGCGGAAGGACATGCGGCGGAACTCCGGAAAGCTTGTATTGTATGCAGGCGCATGCGGGGTAGAATATTGCGCGGCCGCTCGCAAGGCGGTTTCCCCGCGCCAGGCCGCTTGCCGGTTGCAACGCGGCGCGGGGACGGACATCCTGACTCCGCCATGCCAGCCGCAAGCGGAGCCGACCCATGATTGAAACGCCCTATCTGCTGTTTCTCGGCGATGCTCCCGATCCGCTGGCCGCAAAGGTGGCTCAGGGCATCCGCGACTGGCGGCCCGATCACGCGATCGGACAGTACCGGATGCACGGCTGCAAGGCGGATATGAAACTGCCCGACCTGACGCTGGCAGAGGCCAGAGCCGCCGGGGCGAAGACCCTGGTGATCGGCGTGGCCAACCGGGGCGGCGTGATCAGCGCTGCCTGGAAGAAGGTGCTGGTCGCGGCGCTGGAGGAAGGTCTTGACCTGGCCAGCGGATTGCACAACCTGCTGCGCGACGAGCCCGACCTGGCCGCGGTCGCCGAGGCCTGCGGGCGGCAGCTGCACGACGTCCGGGTGCCCTCGGTCAAGTATCCCATCGCTGAAGGCAGACGCCGCAGCGGCAAGCGCTGTCTGGCGGTGGGCACCGACTGTTCCATCGGCAAGATGTATACCGCGCTGGCGATGGATGCCGAAATGAAGCGGCGCGGGCTGAAGTCCAGCTTTCGCGCCACCGGCCAGACCGGGATCCTGATCACCGGCGACGGCGTGCCGCTGGACGCGGTGGTGGCGGACTTCATGGCCGGGGCGGTGGAATGGTTGACGCCGGACAACGACGCCGGTCACTGGGATCACATCGAGGGGCAGGGCAGCCTGTTCCATGTCTCGTATTCCGGCGTAACGATGGCGCTGATCCACGGCGGTCAGCCCGACGCGCTGATCCTCTGCCACGAGCCGACCCGGACCCACATGCGGGGATTGCCGCATTACCCGCTGCCGACCCTGGAGGATCTGCGCGATCTGGCGCTACGACTGACGCGGATCGCGAATCCGGACTGCCGGGTCACGGGCATTTCCGTGAACACCGCGGCGCTGGACGAGCCGCAGGCGCTGGAGTGCCTGCGAGAGATCGAAAACCGGATGAACCTGCCGGCCGCCGATCCGTTCCGGCAGGGCGCCGGCCGACTCGTCGACGCGCTGGAGGAGGTGTGAGGCGGGCACTTCGCAAGGACCGGGCGTGAGATGCCTCTGACCGTTTCGCGCGACGCTTTTCGGCTGGCCGAGGCCTTCACGATCTCGCGCGGCTCGCGCACCGAGGCCAGGGTTCTGACCGTGCGTCTGGAGCGGGACGGCGCCCGTGGCTGGGGCGAATGCGTGCCCTATGCGCGGTACGGCGAGACGCTTGAAAGCGTGGCCGCGCAGATCGCGGCGCTGCCGGACCCGGTGGACAGGACCGCACTGCAGGACTTGCTGCCGCCCGGCGCGGCGCGCAATGCGGTGGATTGCGCCTTGTGGGACTGGGAGGCCAAGCGCGCCGGCCGCCGGGTCTGGGAATTGGCGGGACTGTCCAAGCCCGGTCCGCAGGTCACGGCCTACACGCTTTCGCTCGACACGCCCGAGAACATGCGCGCGGCGGCGGCGCGCCACGCTCTGCGGCCGCTTCTGAAGATCAAGCTGGGTACGCCCGACGACATGGAGCGGCTCGAGGCGGTGCGCGCGGGCGCGCCCGAGGCTCGGATCATCGTGGACGCCAACGAAGGCTGGACGGCGGAGATCTACGCCGATCTGGCGCCGCATCTGAACCGGCTGGGGGTGGCGATGGTCGAACAGCCGCTGCCGGCCGGGGAAGACGAAATGCTGGGCGAGATCGACCGGCCGCTGCCGGTCTGCGCCGATGAAAGCTGTCACGACCGGGCTTCGCTGCCGGGGCTGAAGGGCAAGTACGACATGCTCAACATCAAGCTCGACAAGACCGGCGGGCTGACCGAGGCGCTGGCTCTGCGCGCGGCGGCGCGGGACGCGGGCTATGGCGTGATGGTCGGCTGCATGGTGGGCTCGTCGCTGGCCATGGCGCCCGCTGTCCTGCTGGCCCAGGGGGCCGAGATCGTCGACCTGGACGGGCCGCTGCTGCTGGCGGAGGACCGGGAGGTGGCGCTGCGCTACGACGCGGCAGGCGTGCACCCGCCGGAGCCGGCGCTTTGGGGATAGCGGCTGTCAAATTGAGACGCCTAGCGGCGTCACGCCATTTTGGTTCGGGCTGCCAGGTGAGCCATTCCTGGCAGGCGGCGCGCCGGTCTTGACCGCGGGCGGCTATTGGCCGCATGTGGCGCCAACAGCCGAGGAGACCCGAATGAGCCGTATCGTCTATGTCAACGGAGAGTACCTGCCCGAGGGCGAGGCCAAGGTGTCGGTCTTCGACCGGGGCTTCCTGTTCGCGGACGGCGTATACGAAGTAACCAGCGTTCTGGACGGCCGGCTCATCGATTTCGAGGGCCACGCCAGGCGGCTGGAACGGTCGTTGTCCGAGCTTGACATGGCGGCGCCGGTCACGATGGACGAATTGCTGGAAATCCACCGCGAATTGCTGCGGCGCAACGAACTGGTCGAGGGGATGGTTTACCTGCAGGTGACGCGGGGCGCGGCGGCGGACCGGGATTTCGCCTTCCCCGATCCCGAAGCGGTGCCGTCCTCGCTGGTTCTGTTTTCCCAGGCGAAAAGCCTCGTCGCCAATCCCGCCGCCAAGGCCGGGATCAAGGTGATTTCGATCGACGACCAGCGCTGGACACGCCGCGACATCAAGACGGTGCAGCTGCTTTATCCCTCGCTCGGCAAGATGATGGCCAAGGCCGCGGGCGCGGACGATGCCTGGATGGTCGAGGACGGCCAGGTGACCGAAGGCACCTCCAACAACGCCTACATCGTCAAGGACGGTCGGATCATCACCCGGCAGCTGGGCCACGAGATCCTGCATGGCATCACCCGGGCCGCCGTCTTGCGCTTTGCCCGCGAGGCGCAGATGCAGGTCGAGGAGCGCGCCTTCACTATCGACGAAGCGCAGTCTGCGGATGAAGCCTTCATCACCAGCGCCTCGACCTTCGTTCTGCCGGTCGTAAATATCGACGGCGTGGCTCTTGGCGGCGGCAGGCCGGGGCGGGTGGCGACCCGGCTGCGGGAAATCTACATCGATGAAAGTCGCAAGGCGGCGATCTGACGCCGCGCCGGCGTCAGGCGCCGCACTCGCAAAGCGACGGCGTGGCCTGCTGCAGCGCGCGCCGCACCGCGTCGATCGAAATCGGTTTCGACAGAACGCCGTCGAACCCGGCCGCCCCGCAGGCGCCCGGGTTCTGCCAGAACTCGTCCGCCGTAACCGCGATGATCCAGGGGCGAACGCGCCTGTCGCGCAGCGAGTCGCGCAGGCGGGCGCAGGTTTCCACGCCGGAGAGGCCCGGCATATGGATGTCCATCATCAGGATCGGTGCGCGGTCCGGCTTGGCGCGCATCATTCTCAGGCACTCGCTTCCCGTGGCCGCGAAATCGTGCGGATAAAGCAACTGGTCGCAGATCTCGCCCATCATGAAACGGGTGATCGTGTCGTCCTCGACGATCAAAACACATGGATTCAACGCCCGACCTCCCGGCAACCATAGGTTGTGTGCGTGGCCTATTCGATCGGCAGCATCAAGCTGAAAGACGATCCGCGGCCGACCGTGCTGGTCACGTTGAGGCTTGCGCGCATCAGTTCGGCGAGTTCCCGGCAAATCGACAGCCCCAGGCCCGTCCCTCCGGCGCGCCGCGTCATGGCCGAATCGAGCTGCGCAAAGGGCGCGAAGATGCGCTGCTGGTCCTGCTCGGGGAAACCCGGGCCGGTGTCGCGCACGACAATGCAGAGCTGGCGCCCGGGGCCGCCTTGCGAAACCGA
>JAHELH010000064.1:5442-10348 GCA_024644285.1 Paracoccaceae bacterium
TGCCGGCGGCGCTGATGAGGCCAACCAGCGGGTAATCGTGGATCCGGCCATAGGCAAAATCGCGGATTGTACCCTGGTCCAGGCGCACGACGCCGGATTTGGCTTCGTCCAGGGCGCCCCAGAGTGGCCAGCCGCCCGTGTCGATGTCGGTCAAGAGGTGCCCGCCTTCCGACCAGGTGCGGACAATACGGTCGAGCCCGACCAGACCGATCGCGCGCCTGCTTCCCAAATCCTGAGACTGAAAGGGTTCGGTCAGCTTTTCCGCCCGTATCGACGCAAAGATAAGGCCGTCGAACCGGCCATCCGGCCCGTTGATGCGTCGCGCAACCCGGATCGTGACAAGTCCGCTGTTCCGGCCGCGTGCGGGTCGCGAGATATACATCTCGTCCCCGTCGGTGTCGCGGAGATACCTGAAGTAATCGCGGTCCGTGGCGCTCACGCCGGGCCGAAGCGGATCGCCGCTGGAAATGAAGACCGGAACCCCGGACCGGTCGATGACGGTCACATGCGACAGGATCGCCAGGTTTGGCGGCGCGGCGGCGAGAAACTCGACCAGGTCCTCGAGCCGCCTGGACTGCTGGTATTCCCGGCGGGCTGCCCTGAGATAGGTGTCCGCATAGCCGATGACATTGGTCACATGGGCCTCCAGCACGCCCACCAATTCCTGCGCGCGCTTCCGGTCCATCGCTTCACGGCCCTGCTGCTCTCGCACCATGCCGGTGATCGTTGCGACCCACACGGTAAGCACCACCAGCCCGGCCACCGCGACCGTGGCGGTCGTGTTCTTGCGCAGGCGGCGGCCGAGGCCCCCGATCAACCCCGGCGTCGGGTCCAGCGCGTCATGCCGGTTTGCCTCGATGGCTGACACGGCGGTTCAGCGCCGGAATTCGCGGCGCGAACGTGCCGGCATCAAACGGTGCACTCGCTCGGAGCAGCGGTGCATGTCGCCGTGGCGGTCCGCTCGAAATGCGCAACCACGTGAATCAGGTCATCCAGCTTGACTGGCTTCTGTATCCGGTACGACACGTCCGAAATCGAATAGTGCAACTCGCCGCGGGGGAACAGGCCAGAGCCGGTCACGAGGATCACCTCCGCCTTCGGCTGGACGAAATTGGCGTAGTCCAGAACGGGGATCGAGGTCTCTCCGTCGATCAGCAGATCGAAGATCAGGATGTCGAAGACGTCATCACGCAGGCAGGCGAAAGCATGTTCGTTCTGATGCGCCACCATGACGGAATGACCTTCGGCCTCCAGCGCATCCTTGAAGACGTCGGCAAGTATGCGGTCGTCTTCCAATATCAGAACCCGCACTACAACCTCCGTCCTTGAAATAGATGACCGAAAGGTAAACGGCGGGTGTTAACGGACTGTTAACGCCTGCCAATCCATTGTGCCGCGATCACTTCAAGAAAAGGCCTCTGAGCGAAAGTCTGCCGCCGAGGACCGAGCGGATCATCGCGGTCTTGTCACCGCCCGAATTGTCCGAATGCATGATCGAGTAGATCGCGGCCAGCTGCGTGCGGCTGAGCGAGGCGGCATCGACGCCGGCCACGTAGCCGGGCAATTCGGCGCTGACGAGCGCGAGAAGCTGATCCCGCGGCGGATCGGCCCATGCCGTGGACGATGCGCATGCGAGCATCACGGCAATTGCGGTTGTGCGGATCATGGTCTGCGTCCTTACTTGTACCTGGCATTGCGCAATATGGCGCGCAACTTTTGCTTTTTGCGAAAGTAGCCCTCTCGCGACGACAAGGCGAAATGCAGTTGCACGACCGTCGATGTGGCGAACTGCGACACATCGGCACGCAGGCCGTAAAAAGGCAGCCGGTTCTCGATGCTGGCCACAAGCTGCGGGTTCGGGTCCGCCAAGGCGGCGCCGCCCAGCATCATGGCGCTCACCAGGCTCGCATGGAAGAAATGCCGCATTGCTCACCTCATGGCTTTTCCAGCGAGTCTAACCGCTTGCGCGGTAAACTGGCAAATCACAAGCGGTGGATCAGCGCTTGTCCGCTCCGACGTTCCGGTCGAAAGCGGTCTCGAATTCTGCCGTCTTCTCGGCGCTCGCTTCTGTCTGGTAGCGATCGCGCCATTCCTGGTAGGGCATTCCGTAGAATGCCTCGCGGCCTTCGTCTTTGCTCATCTCGATGCCGCGCTCGTTGGCGGCTTCCTGGTACCAGCGCGACAGGCAGTTCCTGCAGAATCCGGCCAGGTTCATCATGTCGATGTTCTGGACGTCGGTCCGCCGGGCCAGGTGATCGCGCAGGCGGCGAAATGCGGCGGCTTCGAGCTCGATACGGGTCTGGTCGTCCATCGTAGGTTTTCTCCCCTCGCTACAATTGGGACCGTGCCAGCGCCTCTTCAAGGATCGGCGCCAGCCGCTGGGCCCAGCGCGCCTGTCCCTCCTCGGTGTCGATCAGGTCGTGGCGCAGTTCGATCAGCGCGTTCGGGCGGCCATGGGTCAGGGCATGGCGGTCGACGCTGTCGCCCTCCAGCGCGCCGGAATAGGGCTCGTTGTCGCCGACGCAGAGGTCGCTCTCCTCGCACAGACGGTCGATCAGGGCCTGCGCGAACCGGCTGTCGCGCGAGTCGTGCAGGACGCCGACTTGCCAGGGCCGTTCGGGCCGGCCGTTCAGCCGTGGCGTGTAGCTGTGAATCGCCAGGTAGATCAGGCCGTCGCGGCGCGCGGCGAGACGGTCGATCGAGTCGTGATAGGGCCGATAGCAAAGGTCCAGCCGCCGCTGCCGCTCTTCCGCGTCGATGTCGCGATTGCCGGGGATCACGGTGCCGTCGTAAAGCTGCATCAACAGCGTCGGGTCGTCCTCGCCCCGGTTCGGGTCGATCACCAGTCGCGAGAATGTCGACAGGATTGCAGGCGTGTTCAGCAGGTCGGCCAACCGCTTGGTCACGCCGGCCGCGCCGATGTCATAGGCGATGTGCCGGTTCATGTCGGCCGGCGGCAGCCCCAGATCGCCGCCCTGGATCATCGGCGGGACCGCGTTGCTGGCGTGGTCGCAGGTCAAAAGCCAGCGCCCGGGCCTTTCCGCCCCGACGATCCGGTAGGCCTGATAGGTGGTTTCTGCACCGTCTTTCATCGCCCGGCCTGCATATGCCGAGTTACCCGGATGCGCCAGTTGTCTCTGTTGGCGATTTCCGCCATAGCAGCAGAGACCGCTGCGCGGACAGATGCAGATAGAGGACACAGGTCATAGATGCGACGCCTTAGGAACGTGAAAATCGTGGCCACGCTTGGCCCGGCTTCCAGCGACTACGATACGATCCGCGCGCTCTTCGATGCGGGCGCCGACGTGTTCCGTCTGAACATGAGCCACGGCAGCCACGAGGACTTCCTCAAGCGCCACAGCATCATCCGGCAGATCGAGAAAGACACCGGTCGACCGATCGCCATCCTGGCCGATCTGCAGGGGCCGAAGCTGCGGGTGGGCGTGTTCAAGAACGGCGAGGAAGAGCTGGAAGAGGGCCAGACCTTCCGCTTCGATCTGAAGGACGAGACGGGCGACGCCTCGCGCGTGACCCTGCCGCACAAGGAGATCTTCGATGCGCTCGAGCCCGGGGCGCATTTGCTGGTCAACGACGGCAAGATTCGCATGCGGGTCGATGAATGCGGGCGCGACTTTGCGAATTGCACCGTCGAGGCTGGCGGTACGATCTCGGATCGCAAGGGCGTGAATGTGCCGGACGTGGTGCTGCCGCTGGCAGCGCTGACCGAGAAGGACCGCAAGGACCTCGAATACGCTTGTGCCGCCGGAGTCGACTGGCTGGCGATGTCCTTCGTCCAGCGCGCGGCGGACGTGGAAGAGGCGCGGTCGCTGGCCAAGGGCCGGGCCGCGATCCTGAGCAAGATCGAAAAGCCTGCCGCGGTGAAGAGCTTCGAGGACATCCTGTCTGTGTCGGACGGGATCATGGTCGCGCGCGGAGACCTGGGTGTCGAGTTGCCGGTGCAGAACGTGCCGCCGATCCAGAAGCGGCTGATCCGCAAGTGCCGCGCGGCGGCCAAGCCGGTGATCGTCGCCACCCAGATGCTGGAGAGCATGATCGAGTCGCCGATGCCGACCCGGGCCGAGGTCTCGGACGTGGCCGCGGCGATCTACGAGGGCGCGGACGCCGTGATGCTCAGCGCCGAATCGGCCGCCGGCCAGTATCCGGTCGAGGCGGTGACCACCATGAACAACGTGGCCATCGAGGTCGAAAGCGATCCGACTTACCGCGAGGTGATCGAGGCGTCGCGCGGCTCGCTGAAGCAAAGCGTGGCCGACGGCATCGTCTCGGCCGCCCGCGAGATCGCGGAGACCGCCGACATCAAGGCGATCTGCTGTTATTCGCAGTCGGGCAGTACCGCGCGGCTGGTCGCGCGAGAGCGCCCGAACGTTCCGATCGTGGCCCTGTCCTCGGTCGTCGATACGGCGCGGCGGCTGAGCCTGACCTGGGGGACCCATTGCGTCACCGCCCCCGAGATGTTCCGGTTCAAGGAGGCGGTGGTCAACGCGGTGCGCGCTGCGACGACCGAGGGGTTTGCGGAATCGGGCGACTTCATCGTCGTCACCGCCGGCGTCCCGTTCAACGTGCCGGGCACCACGAACATCCTGCGGGTCGCACCCTGCGACGAACGCCTGATCTACCGCGCCGAACCGGAATAAACCGCCAGGCGCGATGAGCCAGCAGGATCTCTACCTGGTGATCGGCATCCTGATCGCCGGCTTCTCGATTCCCTCGATGCTGGGCGCGCTGGCAGATCGCCGCTCGCCGCGCTTGGCCGCGGTCCTGATCGTGATCGGCGGGGCGCTGATCCTGCTGGCGCTGAGCCAGCAAAGCTATGCCTGGCCCGACATCCCCGAGGCGTTTATCCGGGTGCTTGCGCAAGTCCTTCGCTAGATCGGGTCTTGCCAGA
>JAHELH010000346.1 GCA_024644285.1 Paracoccaceae bacterium
ACCATGTCGCAGGCTTCGGCCATTTCGCGCGGGCTGTCGGCCCAGTGCGCGCCCTTGTCGAAAAACGGCTGCGCGGCCGCCCGGTCCAGGTCACGAACCGTCAGGTCGTGCCCGTTGCGCAGCAGGCTGCCCGCCAGCTTCGCGCCCACATTGCCCAATCCGATGAACCCGATCTTCATGCCCGTTCCCCGTCTGCCGCATTTCGCAGCATCGGCGGGAAAGCGCCGCCGCTACCGCCCGTTCGCGGCGCATTACGTGTCGCAAGCGGATCACAGGTTGCGGGTTGTCGCATTTACAGCCCCGCAGAAGCGTCTAGGCTCGCCGCGTCGAACCAGGGGGCTGCCGATGCCGCTCTTGCAAGATCACCCGCTGCGCTATGCCATGGCGAACGAGCTGCATGCGCGGCCCTTCCCGGTGCTGGACGCCCCGGGACAGGCGGCCTATCTGGCGATCAAGCAGCCCACCGACGCCGCCGCCCGCGACCGCGAGGCCGACCACGCGCATCTGATCGACCTTCTGGACCGGTTTGGGGCCAAGCATCCCGCCGCCTCGGCCACGCATTATTTCGGCGAGCTCGGCCGCTTCAAACTGAAGTGGGAGGCGCATACCGAGTTCGTCACCTACACCCTGTTCGTCGAGGGCGAGGAGGGCGAGAAATTCGCCGAGGACGCCTTCGACCTTTACCCCCGGGACTGGCTGGACCGGGCCCCCGGCGTGTGCATCTCCTCGGCCCTGATCCGTGCCGACCGGGCCGCCACCGAGGGCGAGATCCTCGACCGGATGAACGCCTGGTTCGTCGGCGAAAGCCTCGCCGCCAGCCGCATCCTCGACGGCGCGGCGGTGGTCGCGGGCGATTTCCGGATCGACAGCGCCGGGCACATGCGCTTTGCCATCTTCGCCGCGCCCGATACCGGCGGCCAGCGGATCGGCCGCATCGTGCAGCGCATCTGCGAGATCGAGACCTACAAGGCGATGTCGATGCTGGGCTTCGCGCGCGTCCGCGATCTGTCGAGCGAACTGGGACGCATCGACCGGGCCCTCGAGGCCCTCATCGAAGAGATGGCGGGACAGGCGGCAGGGCTCGACGAGACCCTGACCGGCCTGCTCCGCATCGCCTCGGAACTGGAGCGCCTGACCGCCAAGAACAGCTTCCGTTTCTCCGCCACCGCCGCCTATAAGGCGCTGGTGACGGAGCGTATCGCAGTCTTGCGCGAGGAACGCTTTCACGGCCGCCAGACCTTCGCCGAATTCATGGCCCGCCGGTTCGATCCCGCGATGCGCACCGTCCGGTCTACCGAGACGCGGATGCAGACGATGACGGCGCGCGCGAACCGGGCAGGGGAGTTGTTGCGCACCCGCGTCGATGTCGACCGCTCGGCGCAGAACCAGGCGCTTCTGGAAAGCATGGACCGCCGCGCCGACCTGCAATTGCGGCTGCAAAAGACCGTCGAGGGCCTAAGCGTCGTGGCGATCAGCTATTACGCGGTGAACCTGGTCTCCTACGTGACCTACCCGCTGGCGAAATCGGCGGGGATGTCGAAGGAAATGCTGACCGCCGCGCTGGTCTTGCCGGTGGTGGCCGGCGTCTGGTGGGCGGTGCACCGCATCCGCCGCTCGATGGAATAGCCTATTCCGCCGGTACCGCCGCCGACGCTCCGCCTGTTTTGGCGCGCAGCGCGCGATCCGTCAGCAGCGCGCCCGCCGCGATCGCCGCCAGCGCCAGCAGCGCGGCGATGCTCAGCGTCGGCACGCCCGACAGGCCCGCGCCCACGGTGCAGCCGCCCGCCAGCACGCCGCCCACGCCCATCAGCACCGCGCCCGCGACATAGCGACCGGTCTGCGCCGGGCTCTCGAAGCTCTGCCAGCGGAAGCCGCCGCTCAGCAGCGCCGCGGCCAGCGCACCCGCGACCACGCCGCCGATCAGCCCGACGCCGAAGCCCGCCGGCACCGCCGTCGAGGCGATCGACCAGAACAGCACCTCGGAAGACGGCGAAGTGAACGACAGGCTCTCCATCGCGATCGGGTCGAATTCGTCGAACAGCACAAAGCCGGTGCCGACCCAGGCGGCGGGCACCAGAAGGCCGATCAGGGCGGCAAGACCCAGATGCGACGGCCTTGCGCCCGAACGGGCCGCGTAGACCAGCGCCGCCGCGGCGAGGATCCCGGCCCAGAGCAGCGCGCCGCCCGGCAATGCGGCCAGCGACACCGCGTCGTCCAGCGGCAGGGTCACGCTGCCCAGCCCGGTGCGCAGCGGCGCCAGCACGCCTTTCAGCGTCGCATGGGCGGCGACGGCAAAGACCAGCAGCACGGTCAGGGCGCGCAGGTTGCCGGTGCCCAGCAGCACGGTCAGCCGCGACACGCAGCCGCGCGTCAGCACCATCCCGGCGCCGAAGGCCAGCCCGCCCAGGCCGATGGCCAGCACCGGCAGGTCGGCCGCCATGAAGCGGTGCTCTGCGAACCCGATCAGCCCCGCGGCCACCGCGGCCTGTGTGCCAAGGATCGCCACTGCCAGCGCGGTCAGCCAGACCCCGCCGGCCTCGCGCCGCTCACCCGGCGCGCCCACCAGGCTGCGCCGCAGGCAGAATTTCGTGATCATCGCCA
>JAHELH010000347.1 GCA_024644285.1 Paracoccaceae bacterium
TCTTCTTCCTCAACTCGCGGCCCAGATAGACATTGGCCCCGGCGGTGAGATTGTCGCACAGCGCGAGGTCCTGGTAGACGATCTCGATCCCCGCCTCGCGCGCGTCGATGGGCTTGTGGAAGGCGACCGGCTTGCCCTCGATCCGGATCTGGCCGCTGGTCGGGGGAAAGTTGCCGGCGATGATCTTCATCAGCGTCGATTTCCCGGCGCCGTTATCGCCCATCAGGCCGACCGCCTCGCCCGGGTCGATCTTCAGATTGACGCCGTTCAATGCGTGGATCGCGCCGAAGCTTTTGGTAATGTTGTCCAGTTCCAAAAGGCTCATTCGGCATCCCCCCAAATTTATCAATTTTCCTTATAAACCCGATTCGCAGATTGAAGGATTCTTTTTTTAAATGAAACGGCTTGCGCAGAGTCTCGGGCATCGTGCGGCCGCGCCGGGCACCCGCCGCGCCTGCTTCGACCGACGGTCAGACGGCACCGGACATCGTCGGCGACATTGTGCCGGACGGGCGGACTAACCGCCTGTTTCGGCGGAAGTTTGCGCTGGCCTCCACGGGGCAGGTCCAGCGTTGCCGGACAGGTGTTCCTGTGCTACGGTCGCCTTATAGTAGAATGTCATTCGGGGCCCCGGCCACTCTCATTGGTGCCGCCGGGAGCGGATTAAAGAATTTTGGCAGGCTTATGCCGACCGTGACCCTTCCCTGACATGGCATCGAAACGGGCCCGAACCGCGCGGCGTATTTGGCGCGTGCAGCCCGGCGGATATTGAACCTCCCGCGCCGTGTCGATCGCGCGGGCCTGACAGAGGGAAGGTATTATCCATGTTCGACACCCCCGGCGTCTACATCCGAGAAATCCCCAGCGGCAACCGCGCCATCGCCGGCGTCGCCACCTCGAACACCGCCTTCGTCGGCACCTTCGGCCGCGGACCGGTGAACCGGGCCACCCGCGTCACCTCGTTCGGCGAGTTCGAGCGCATCTTCGGCGGGCTGCATGCCGGGTCCGAGACGTCCTATGCGGTGCGCGCCTACTTCCTGAACGGCGGCTCGGTGGCGTTCATCGTGCGGGCCACCGCCGGATCGCCGGCCACGTCCACCGCCTCGGTCGACGACCTCGATTTCGCCGCGGCCTCGCCGGGGACCTGGGGTGACCGGATCAGGATCGGAATTGCGCACGACACCAATCCGCCCAACTTCACCCTTCTTGTGCGGGAATACGACGCGACGCTGACCAACGTGGTGCGCGAAGAGGCCTTCATCGACGTGTCGATCACCCCGGGCGACGCCCGCTTCGTCAATGACGTGCTGGAAGAGAACAGCGAACTCATCGAAATCACCAACATGCCGCCCGATCCCGCGTCCCTGCCGACACGCACGTCGATAGGCGGAGGCGATGCGGTGGACCTCGACGCGCTGTTGGAGGGCGCCGCCGGAGACTTCACGCCGCTGACGGGTGGCGGTGACGGCACCATGGAGGGCGATGCCGGCTGGGCCGCGGCCGCCCTGAACGCGATCGGCGGGGCCGGGGCCGAGGCCGCCGGTCGTGGCATCTACGCGCTGAACGCCATCGTGCCGCAGGTTTTCAACCTGCTGTGCCTGCCGGGGGCGGCGAATTTCGCCGCGGGCGGCGACGGCGGCGCGATCTATCAGGAAGCCTATACCTACTGCCGCAACAACTTCGCCTTCCTGCTGGTCGACACCCCGCCGGGCACCAACCGCGGCAACATCCAGACCTGGCTTGGGGAACTCAGCGCCGCGGCCGGGCCGAACTCGGCGCTCTACTATCCGCGCGTCACCGGCCCCGACCCGCTGAACCCGCTGACCCCGCGCGAGATCGGCGCCAGCGGCATGGCCGCCGGGCTGATCGCGCGGACCGACGGCACCCGCGGCGTCTGGAAGGCGCCCGCCGGCACCGAGGCGCGGGTCTCGGGCGGCAATCCGGTCGACGTGATGACCGACCGCCAGCAGGGCCCGCTGAACACCAGTGGCGTCAACGTGATCCGGACCTTCCCGGTCTATAACACCGTGATCTGGGGCGCGCGCACGCTGGACGGCGCCGATGCGCGGGCCTCGGAATGGCGCTACATCAACGTCCGCCGTCTGGCGCTTTACATCGAGAACTCGCTGCAGCGCGGGCTGCAATGGGTGGTGTTTGAGCCCAATGACGAGCCGCTCTGGGCAAATGTCCGAATGACGGTGAACTCGTTCATGAACCAGCTGCACCGGCAGGGCGCCTTCCAGGGCGCCAGCGCGCGCGACGCCTATCTGGTCAAGTGCGACAGCGAGACGACGACGCAGGCCGATATCAATCTCGGCATCCTCAACGTCTATGTCGGCTTTGCCCCGGTGCGGCCGGCCGAATTCGTCATCATCCGCATTCAGCAGCGCTTCCCGAACGCCGCCTAAGAGGGATTTGAAATGGCTCAATTTACCGTCAACACCAACCGCTTCGACCCCTACAAGAATTTCAAGTTCCGGCTGAAATGGGATGGCCGCTATGTCGCCGGCATCTCGAAGGTCAGCCCCTTGAAGCGCACCACCGAGATCGTCGAGCACCGCGAGGGCGGCGACCCCTCGACCCCGCGCAAAAGCCC
>JAHELH010000065.1 GCA_024644285.1 Paracoccaceae bacterium
TGGCCATGTCGGAGGCCAGACCCGGCTGCGGGAAGACCGCGACGTTGGGGGCCGAACCGGCCTCGGCATCGACCATGATCTGCTGTTCGAAACTGTCAGAGCCGACATAGCGCACGTCGGCATTCGCGGCCTCGCCGAAATAGGCCAGCACCGCCTCGACGGCTTCCTGGTCGGGACCGAGCCACGGGCCGAACACCGTCACCTGCTCGCCGCCCAGATCGGTGGCGTCGGCATACGCGTTGTAGCTGTCCCAGTTGAACTCTCCCTCGCCGGGCGCGAACATCAGATGCCCCGCCGCGTGCGCCATGCCGGTGGACAGCGCCAGAGCCGCCGTTCCCGCATAAAGCATGTATTTCATTGGTATCCTCCCTATCGGATGCCGCTGCGGCATCCAGCGCAAATCCAGCGCGCCCCGAATTCGTTTCCAAAGCGCTTTGAGCCTCAATAGGCTGGGCCATTCCGCCGCGTGAGTCAATCCGCCAATTTCCGTTTTGGCAATAAATCAAAGGGTTTTCTGCAACTGCCAAGCCGCAGCGCAGCATATTCGGCCTTTGACGAAGCGCCCGAAATCGCCCTATCATGGCAAATGTTCAAAGCGCTTTGAAACCAGTTGACGATGAAACTCAAAGAGTTGGCTCGCAACCTCGGGCTGTCGCAGACCACCGTAAGCCGTGCGCTCAACGGCTATCCGGAAGTGGCCGAATCAACCCGCGCGCGAGTGCTTGCGGCGGCAAGGGAGCTCAACTACCGTCCGAACACTCGCGCCCAGGGCTTGGCGACCGGCCGCGCCCGCGCCGTCGGGCACATCCTGCCGCTGGGCCACATGAACGAGATCGTGAACCCGGTTTTCTCGGACTTCATTGCCGGGGCCAGCGAGGTCTACCTCAAGAACGGCTATGACCTTGTGCTGTCCGTCGTCAGCGAAGCCGAGGAAGAGACGATCTATCGCCAAATGGCTAGCCGCGGCACGGTGGACGGGCTGATCGTCCAGGTCCCGCGGGTCGCCGACAACCGGATCGCGATGTTGCGCGAGACAGGCCTGCCCTTCGTCATGCATGGCCGCGCCGCCGAACCCGAGGACAGCTACGACTGGATCGACATCAACAACCGCCGTGCCTTCCGCCGCGCCACCGAGTTCCTGCTGGACCTTGGACATACCCGCATCGCGCTGGTCAACGGCCTTCGGACCCTGGACTTCGCCGCGCGCCGCCATGCCGGCTACGAAGAGGCGCTTGCGCATCGCGGGGTGAGGCCGGACGCGCGGCTCGGCCATTTCGACGACATGACCGAGGGCTTCGGGTACGAGGCTGCGAGGAAGAGCCTGGCGCTCGAAGACCCGGCCACCGCTTTCCTGTGCTCTTCGATGATCATCGGTCTCGGCGTGCGCCGCGCCATCGAGGAGCGCGGCCTGCGGCTGGGCCGGGACGTGTCGGTCATCTGCCACGACGACGAACTGAGCTATCTGAGCAATGGCGGCGACGTGCCGATCTTCACCGCGACGCGGTCCTCGGTCCGGCTGGCGGGCCGGCTATGTGCCGAGCGGGTCCTGTCGCTGATCGCCGATCCCGGCCAGGCGCCGCAGCAAACGCTGCTGCAGGTTGAACTGACCGTGGGCCAGTCCACGGGACCGGTCCCGGCGCGGCAGAGGCCGCGGTCCGCTTCGTAAATTTCGCGCTTTTCTTGCCACGCTCGGGCCGCGGCGGCATTCCGGCCGCCGGACTGCCTGGGGGAAGTGACCATGAAGAACACGGTCTTTGCAGTGGCGATCAGAACCGTTCCTTCGACCCGCGCCTTGGCCACGCCGTGACCGTGGGCAAGAGCGGTTGTCTTCGCGTCGATCACGGCAGGCTGGGCCTGCCGCTGATGGAGGGCGAGCAGATGGCTGCGGCCGGCGAGGCCGCTCTGGCGCGGCCGTTGGCACGGTAGCGCCGAACCGGTTGACCCTAGGCGCGGCCCGCCGGCGCCGCTATAGCGAGTGGACCTGCCAGCGTTCACTGCCGAGGCCGCCATGGAAAACACCCGCGCCGATTTCCCGCCCGGTTTCGTCTTCGGCGCGGCGACCTCGTCCTACCAGATCGAGGGGCACGGCTTCGGCGGGGCCGGATCGACCCACTGGGACACCTTCGCCGCCACGCCGGGCAACGTGGTGCGCGCCGAGAACGGCGCGCGCGCCTGTGACCACTATCACCGGTACGAAGAGGATCTCGACCTCGCGGCGGCGATGAATCTCGACGCCTACCGGTTCTCGACCTCCTGGGCGCGGGTGATGCCGGACGGCGTGACGGTCAACCCCGAGGGACTGGATTTCTATGACCGGCTGGCGGACGCGATCTGCGCGCGCGAACTGAAGCCCTACGTGACGCTCTACCATTGGGAAATGCCCTCGGCGCTGGCCGACCAGGGCGGCTGGCGCAACCGCGACGTGGCCGGCTGGTTCGCCGATTTCACGCAAACCGTGATGGCCCGCATCGGCGACCGGATGCATGCCGCGTCGCCGATCAACGAGCCCTGGTGCGTGGCATGGCTGTCACATTTCCTGGGCCACCACGCGCCGGGGCTGCGCGACATCCGCGCCGCGGCCCGCGCGATGCACCATATCCTGCTGGCCCATGGCCGCGCCATCGAGACGATGCGCGGGCTGGGCATGAAGAACCTCGGCGCCGTCACCAACCACGAATTCGTCGCCCCCGCAGACGACAGCGAGGCGGCGGCCGAGGCCGCGCGGCTCTATGACGGGATCTACAACCGGTGGTTCCTCGGCGGCATCCGCAACGGCGAATACCCGGCCGACGTGCTCGAGGGGCTGGCGCCGCACATGCCCGAGAACTGGCAGGACGACATGGCGCTGATCTCGCAGCCGGTCGATTGGCTGGGGATCAACTACTACACCCGCAAACTGATCGGACCGGGCGAAAGCGGCCTTTTCGGCGACTTCGCCGAATCCGTGGGGGATCTGCCGCAGACCAGCATGGGGTGGGAGGTCTATCCGCAAGGCATCCATCACTTTCTGGCTCGAGTGAACAACGACTACGCCCGCGGGCTGCCGATCTTCATCACCGAGAACGGCATGTCGTCGGACGACCGGCTTGAGAATGGCGCGGTCGAGGACAGCCAGCGCATCGCCTATCTGGATGGACATCTGGCGCAGGTGCGCCGCGCCATTGCCGAGGGGGCCAATGTGGGCGGCTATTTCATCTGGTCGCTTCTGGACAATTACGAATGGGCGCTGGGCTATGAGAAGCGGTTCGGCCTGATCCACGTCGACTTCGCCAGCTTGAAGCGCACGCCGAAAGCGTCCTATCACCGGCTGCAGACCGCCCTTCGCCACAGCCAGGGATAGTTTCGCGATGTCCGCCCCCCGCCCCGCCGATACCTATTCGCTGGTCGCCGATATCGGCGGCACCAATACCCGCGTCGCGCTGGCGGAGGGGATACGTCTTTTGCCCGAGACGGTGCGGAAATACCCCAACCGCGAGTATCCGGGTCTGGAGACGGTGCTGCGCAAGTTCCTCGACGACGAGGGCGGCGTCGATTGCCGCGGCGCCTGCGTCGCCGTGGCCGGCCCGGTGCGCGATGGGCGCGGCACGATGACCAATCTCGACTGGACCATCGACCGCGAGACGCTGGCGCGGGCGGCACGGGCCGACACGGTCTCGATCCTCAACGACCTTCAGGCGCAGGGCCATGCCCTGGAACATCTGTCGGACGACAATCTTCGCGTGGTCATCGAGCCGCCCGAGCACAGCCCGCTGGCGGCGCGGCTGGTGATCGGGGTCGGCACCGGGTTCAATGCAGCCCCGGTCTATTCCACCGCAGCGGGCAAGCTGGTCACCCCGTCGGAGGCCGGCCACGCCAACATGCCGATCCGCACCGAGGCCGAGTTGCGGCTGTGCCATTTCGTCGAGACCGCGCACGGATTCCCGGCGATCGAGGACGTCCTGTCGGGGCGCGGCCTGGAACGCATCTACGCCTGGCTGGGCCACGAGGCGGGCGAACCGTCCGAGGCGAGCGCGGCGGATATCATGGGGCGGCTCGAGGACGGGTCGGACGCCCGGGCAGAGGAAGCCGCGCGCCTGTTCGTGCGCATCCTTGGCGCAGTGGCGGGCAACCTGTCGCTGATCCACCTGCCGTTCGGCGGGGTGTACTTTTCAGGCGGCGTCGCCCGCGCCTTCGCGCCGCATCTCGACCGCTTCGGATTTCCCGAAGCGTTCCGCGACAAGGGGCGGTTCGCCGGATTCATGAAGAACTTCGGCGTTTCGGTGATCGAGGACGATTTCGCCGCACTGACCGGCTGCGCCAGCCACCTTGCGGCGCTGACAGCCTAAACGCTGCGTTAACTCCCGGTCGCTAGTCTGGCCTTGCAGCGACGGGACGGAACATGGCTCTGCGAACGGACATTCGGGTTCTGGTGGTCGACGATATGGCTGTCAGCCGCCAGCTCCTCGGTCAGATGCTGGATCACATGGGCATCGGCCAGGTGGATATCTGCGCGGGCGGCGAGGATGCGCTCGCCACGCTCAAGCGGCAGCCGTTCGACCTGGTGATATCCGACATGGCGATGCCCGGAATGGACGGGGTCGAGCTGTTGAAGCGGATGAACTGCATCGACCGCTGCCGCAAGACGCGTTTCGTTCTGACCAGCGGCAACGACGTCTCGCCCCACCTCGACGAGGCCCGCCGGCACGGCCTGCGCGGCGTGCTGATCAAACCCTTCGACATCGAGTCGCTTCTCAGATGCGTCGAAGGGGCCGTGGGGCGAATCTGACGAGGGGATCGGGCGATCTCCGGTGTCGTCCGCCCGCAGGCCGTCAGGCGAGCGCCTGCCAGATCAGGCGCAGCGCGATCACCACCAGCAATCCCAGGATGATACGGTCGAAGGTCGCGCGTGATAGCCGCGCGGCAAGCCAGGCGCCCAGCGGCATCCCGGCCAGAAGCGGCAGCATTGCCGCCATCCCCCACAGCAGGCGCGGGCCGTCCATCAGGCCGAGCCAGTAAAGCGCCGGAATCTGCGCCGCCGCCATTGCGGCGAAGAAGACCGAGATCGTGGCGATGAAGACCGGCCGTGCCAGCCCCATCGCGTTCAGGAACGTCACGGAGACCGGCGCCGACACCCCGGTCGCGCCCTGTAGCATGCCGCCAAGCAGACCGGCCCAGCCGACCAGCCGGTTGGCCCGCGCCTCGCTCAGCACCCAATGCGGGCGGGACAGACGGAACCCGACATAGGCGAACACCACGCCCGCCACGGCCAGCAGCAACAGGTTCGCCGGCAGCCGGGCCAGTATCCAGGACCCTGCGGCCGCGCCGGCCCCGCCGGCCCCGGCGAAGACCCAGGTGAACCGCGGCGCGGCCTGGTGCGCGCGGTATTGCCAGCCCTGCCAGATATTGAGCAGCAGGCCCGGCACCGCGAAGGTCACGACGGCAATCTCGACACCGAAGAACACCGCCATGACGGGCACGGCCAGGATCGGCGCGCCCGCCCCTGTCGCGCCCTTCAGGACACCGCCCAGGGCCAACGCGGCGGCGGCCAGGCCGAGTTCGGTCAATGGCAAGGTGTCGAGCATCGGCGCAGCAGCCTTTTCCGGCGCGGCCATGCGCCCCGGACTGTCTGCGCCGCGGACTGCAAATTGACAAGCGGGACGCCGGGGCCCGGGCCGCGCGACAGCGCCGATGGTGCGCAGGCTGCCTCGGCAGTTTATTGCCGACGTCCGCCGCCGAACCCGCCCGCATCCGCGGGATCGGCTCCGCCGGTTGCGCGGATAGCGGGCTTCGCCGGCTGCCGCGGTCAGCTGCACCCAGGGTTTGCAGCTCGCGCGGCTTGGCGGACCCCGAACCGGGCGCGGCGGCCGGCGGCGAGCATAAGCCGCTGTAATGGTTCGGCTTCGGACAAGGGCCGGGCCGCAAGTGACGTGGGTGCCCGGTGCCTGGCCCGGTGCCGCAGGGTGCGAAGGCAGGCGACAGGAGCCCTCCGAACCGGCGTCGCGACACCGGTTTGCGTTATGTGCAACACCTCGGGGCAAAGCCGTTACGCCGCACTGCGGCGATATTGCCAAGCCGCTGCCCCCTGCCTATCACTCACCAACCATTTCAGCGCGTTACAGTGCTCGTGCGGGGGATCTTTTTGACTTGTCAAACCCGGTGCCGGTATTGTTGGTGTGGACATCAGTGCTGTATTGGCGCAAACAATTGATCCGCTGGGGCGGACCGGGCAGTGGCTGCCACGGAGGGACAGAATGGGCCTAGATGGCAAACCAGAACGGCCGAGCTTCGCGGCCGTTGTCGACAGGCGCTTTCGCCTGGCCGGGAAAGCCATCATCGAGAAGGGCCACCCCTACTTCGTTCCCGTGGACCGGCTGGAGAACATGTACCAGTCGAAGCCCGGCGGATTCATCAATCTGGCGCATTACGATTACCTCGGTCTGGCCAGGCATCCGCGTGTCCGCCAGGCGGCGATCGACGCCGTCGCCACCTACGGTCCCGGTGTCGGCGCCTCCCGGCTGGTGGGCGGCGAGCGGCTGGCACACAAGACGCTCGAGCGCAACCTGGCGGAGTTTCTGGGCCACGGCGACGTGCTGTCGATGATCAGCGGCTATCTGACCAACCTGTCGCTGATCAATCACATGATGCTGCAGCGCGACCTGGTCCTGATCGACGAACTTGCGCATAACTCGATCGTCGTCGGGGCGCAGAGCGGCAAGTTCGACTGCAAGATCTTCCGCCACAACGATCTTGGCCATCTGGAAGAGATCCTGGGCGAGACCCGCAACGATTATCGCAACGTCCTGATCGTGGTCGAGGGGCTCTATTCTATGGACGGCGACATTCCCGACTTGCCCCGCCTGATCGAGATCAAGAACCGGTACCAGGGCTGGCTTCTGGTCGACGAGGCGCATTCCTACGGTGTGCTCGGGCCCACCGGCCGGGGCGTCTGCGAATATTACGGCGTGCCGCCCTCGGAGATCGAGCTGTCGGTGGGCACGCTGTCGAAAAGTTTCGTCTCTTCGGGCGGCTTCGTCTGCGCCTCGGAGAACGTCATCAACTGGCTGCGTTTCACGCTACCCGGTTTCGTCTATTCCGTGGGTCTGGGCCCCGCGACCGTGGCCAGCGCCCATGCCGCATTGGAAGTGCTGAAGGCAGAGCCCGACCGGGTGTCGCGGCTGAAAGAAAAGTCGCGGCTGTTCCGCGATGCCGCGCGCGCCGCGGGGCTGAATACCGGCGACGCCATCGGCGAAGCGGTTGTGCCGATCCTGTTCGAGACGCCGATGCAGACCATGATGGTCAGCCAGGTGCTGATGGATCACGGCATCTATGCCCCGCCCATCGTCCAGGTCGGCGTGCCCAAGGACCAGCCGCGGATCCGGTTCTTCTTTTCCGCCGAACACCGCGACGAGGACATCCTGCGCGCCGTCGACGTGGCGGCCGCGGCGCTGGACGGATCGGCCCAGATCAAGCTGGCTTCCTCCTAGCCGCGATGCTCGCCCGCCTGCTTGTCTTCGTCTGGGTTGCGCTGTTGCTCAGCCCGGCCGTCGCAGCCGAAGCGCGCCAACGGATCCAGAGCCTTCAGGTCACCGAATCCGCCACGTTGCCGCTTGTGCGGCCGGACTGGCCGGTGCCGTCCGAACCGAACCAGATCTTCTACGTCCAGCGCTCGATCAACAGCAACACCGTGGTCTACACCGTCCGCTTCAACCGGGACGGCAGCATCGACCAGAAGAACCCGGTGCATGTCTACTGGCGTCGCTACGACACCAACGGCGCGCGCAAGGCCCTGAAATTCGTCGAGCAGAAATTCGTCTACGGCGTCAATGTCCGGCGCGGTAGCGATCCGGGGCAGTATTTCGCCTCGGTCAAGCCGCTGCGCAGGATCGAAATCGAAGCGATGCATACCGGTCCCGGCCAGGCCGAGATCCGCGCCGAATTGGGCGGCCGGACGGTGCGGCCGATCTATGCCTATGTCGACATCGACGAAAGCGGCGTGCTTCAGCGGGTTACCAGCATCACGATTTTCGGCCAGGATATCGAGACCGGGCGCTACATCGGCGAAACCTTTGGCGTGACCGGCGGGCAAATCCCGCAATAACGGGCTGGCGCGGGCCGCCCGCCCATGCAAGAAGCGCGGCCAACACGGAAAAGACAAGTTCGAGGGATACATGCCTGCTGCGAAGGGCGGACGCATCCGGACCGCGATTGCCGGGGTTGGCAATTGTGCAAGCTCTCTGGTGCAGGGCGTGTCCTATTGCCGGGCCAAGGGCGCGGACGCGGTGGGCGTCAGCTTTCCCGTACTCTGCGGCCTGACGCCGCAGGATATCGAGATCGTCGCGGGTTTCGACATCGACGCGCGCAAGGTCGGACGTCCCATCGGCGAGGCGGTGCTGGCGCGGCCGAACTGCACCGAGATATTCTGGGACAAGCTCGACGACCAGCCGGCCGCCGTGCATCGCGGGCCCGACCTGGACGGCGTGTCGTCGTTCATGCGCAACCAGGCGCCAGACGTGAGCTTCGTGCCCTCGGACGCCCCTGCCCTGACGGCGGACCAGATCGTCGACACCCTGCGCCGGGCGGAGGTCGAGGTGCTGGTCATCTTCCTGCCCGTCGGCTCGGTCAAGGCGGTGGAATTCTACGCCGATTGCGCGCTGCGGGCGGGGTGCGCGGTGGTGAACGGCATCCCGGTCTTTCTGGCGTCGAACGCCGCCTGGGCGAAGCAATTCGAGCAGGCCGGCCTGCCGCTGATCGGCGATGATTTCAAGGCGCAGTTCGGCGCCACGGTGGTGCACCGGACGCTGGCGCACCTGGCAGACCTGCGCGGGGTCAAGATCGACCGCACCTACCAGCTGAATGTCGGCGGCAATACCGATTTCCTCAACATGATGGACATGGACCGCCTGGCAACCAAGCGCGAGTCGAAGACCGAGGCGGTGCAGACGGCGATGGACACCCGGCTGGCCGACGGCGATATCCGCATCGGTCCGTCCGATTACGTGCCCTGGCTGCACGATCGCAAGGTCGCCTATGTGCGGCTGGAAGGCCGGTTGCTGGGCGGCGCGCGCACCAGCGTCGAGATGCGGCTCGAGGTCGAGGATTCGCCGAACGCCGCGGCGATGGCCATGTCCGCCATCCGGCTTGCGCGCATCGCCCGCGACCGCGGGCTGTCTGGCGCGATCGAGGATGCCAGCGCCTTCCTGTTCAAGCATCCGCCGAAACAGTACGACGACCCCGAGGCGTACGATCGGCTGTTGGCCTTTGCCAACGGGGACGACCGAGTGTGAGCCAGCCCGCCGCCTTTATCACCGGCGGCTCCAGCGGGATCGGGCTGGAACTGGCGCGCCTTTTGGCCGCACGCGGTCACGGATTGGCGCTTTTTGCAAGAAATCGAAATAAGTTAGAATCCGTTTCTGATGTATTGCGTGAAGAGTATTCGCAAGCCGAAATCGCCGTGTTTCCGGTCGATGTTGGCGACCGGGCGGCCTGCGAGGACGCGGTGGCGCAGGCCATCGCGCGTTTCGGCGCGCCGGGATGGGCCATCGCCAATGCCGGCATCGCGGAACCCGGCCTGTTTTTGGACCAACCCGCCGAGGCGCACGAAGCCCACATGCGCACCAATTACCTCGGCGCGCTTTACTTCGCGCGCGCGGCCACCCCGCACCTGCGGCAAACCGCCGGGCGCCTGGTCTTCGTCGCTTCGGGCGCCGCACTGTTCGGCATCTACGGCTACGGCGCCTATGCGCCGTCGAAATTCGCCATGCGCGGCCTGGCGGAAGTGCTGCGCGTCGAACTGGCGCCCAGCGGCGTGTCGGTCACCATCGCCTATCCGCCCGATGTCGACACGCCGATGCTTGCCGCCGAAGCCGAAGCCAGGCCCCCGGCCACCCGGATGATCGCGGCCGGCGGCGGTGTGTGGCAGGCGCGGGACGTCGCGCAGGTGATCCTGCGCCGCGCGGCCGCCGGAAAGTTCACCGCAGCGCCGGGCCTGCAGATGAAGGCGCTCTTGGCCCTGCACTCGGCGGCGGGACCGCTGCTGCGCACCTGGCAAGGCTGGGTGGTGCGCCGGGCCGGGCCGCGCTGACGCGGATGCTGCCCTCGGTCCCGACACTCGCGCTGACCTGCCTGCTGCTGCTTGCCGCGGGCTACGTGGTTCTGGCGCTGCTGACGCTTGTCCCCCGGTTCAGGGGAATCGCGAA
>JAHELH010000348.1 GCA_024644285.1 Paracoccaceae bacterium
CACCCCGGCGCTTTCCTATAACCGGGCAAATCCGGACGGGGCCGCAATGACATTCCGCCAGACGCACCTTCTCGGCATCGAGAGCCTCGCCCCGGACGAGATCAGCGCCCTGCTCGACCTCTCCGACAGCTATGTCGACATGAACCGGTCCTCGACCAAGCATTCCGACACGCTGCGCGGCCTCACCCAGATCAACATGTTCTTCGAGAACTCCACCCGCACCCAGGCCAGCTTCGAGATTGCCGGCAAAAGGCTGGGCGCGGACGTGATGAACATGGCGATGCAGACCTCCAGCGTCAAAAAGGGCGAGACGCTGATCGACACCGCGCTGACGCTGAACGCCATGCATCCCGACCTGCTGGTCGTGCGCCACCCGCAATCTGGCGCGGTCAACCTCTTGGCCGAAAAGGTCAATTGCGCGGTGCTGAATGCCGGCGACGGGCGACACGAGCACCCGACGCAGGCGCTTTTGGACGCGCTGACGATCCGGCGCGCCAAGGGCCGGCTGCACCGGCTGACCGTGGCGATCTGCGGCGACATCGCGCATTCCCGCGTCGCGCGTTCGAACATCCTGCTTCTCGGCAAGATGGAAAGCCGCATCCGCCTGATCGGCCCGCCGACGCTGATGCCAGCCGGCATCGCCGAGTTCGGCGTCGAGGTCCACGACGACATGGAACAGGGTCTGAAGGACGCCGACGTGGTGATGATGCTGCGGCTGCAGAGGGAACGGATGGACGGCGGCTTTATCCCCTCGGAACGCGAATATTACCACCGCTTCGGCCTCGACGCCGAGAAGCTGGGCCACGCCAAGCCCGACGCCATCGTCATGCATCCCGGGCCGATGAACCGGGGCGTGGAGATCGACGGCACCATCGCCGACGACATCAACCGTTCGGTCATCCAGGACCAGGTCGAGATGGGCGTCGCCGTGCGCATGGCGGCAATGGACCTGCTGACCCGCCGTCTGCGCCCGCAAACAGAGAAGATACCGGCATGAATCCCGATCCCCTGCACGTCCCCGCCGATGCCAGCGAAACCGTCTGGGTCTTCGCGCTGGACCTGCCGCCGGCCGAGGCCGAGGCGGTGGTCGAGGGCGGGCCCGGCAGCGACTGGCCATTGAAAGAGCTGATGGGCGCGGGCAGCCTGCGCGCGCGCCATATCGAGGCGTTTCCCGCCAGCGATCTGGCGGGCGTCGGTCTGCCCGGCTACCTGGTCGAGGGGCTCGGCATCGACGTGCAGGACGTGGAACAGGACCGCGTAAAGCTCGAGGCGGCGGACCGGCATATCGTGATCGCCAGCGCCCGCGCCTTCGACGGCGAGGAACAGCGCCTGTCGCCGCGCCTGCCCTTGCGCCATCTCGGCACCTACAGCCAGATCCAGACCGAACAGCGCCTTGTGCCGCTTCCCGGCGCCAAGTCCGAGGCCGAGATTCCGCCGACGCCGGGCGTCGCCCCCGCGCCGCAGGTCACGCCGCGCGGCGGGCGCGGCATCATCGGGCTGGTGGCCGCGGCGATCGTGGTGCTGATCCTGGCCTGGTTCCTGTCGGGGTCGGCGCGATGAGCCCGCCTTCCGGCTGGGAGGGCATCCTGGACGAGGATGAAGAGGTCCTCTGGCAGGGCCGCCCCGACGACCGGATCGTGTTCCGCATGGTCTACCTGCTGTCCGGGGCCTTGGGCCTGTTCTTCGCGGGCTTCGCGGTGGTCTGGATGGTGATGGTCGCCCAGACCGGCGGCTTCGCCTGGATGTTCGGACTGATCCATTTCTCCGTGGGGCTGGCCATCGGCATCGGCCCGCCCTTGTGGAGCGCCTGGACGCGCCGGCACACCTGGTACACCCTGACCGACCGCCGCGCCTTCATCGCCACCGATCTTCCGCTGCGCGGCCGGCGGCTGAAATCCTATCCGATCGACGACGACACGGTGCTGGATTATCGCGACGGCGATCCGCCCACGGTCTATTTCGCCCACGAGATGCGGCGCACCAAGAACGGCTCGCGCCGCGTCGATATCGGCTTCGAGCGGATCGCGGACGGCCAGGAGGTGTACCGCCTGATGCGCCAGGTGCAGCGCGGCCAGGACAAGGGCGCGGACCTCGCATGAGCGACGAGCTCTGGGAAGACTACTTCGAACCGGGCGAAACGCTGCTCTGGCAGGGCGCGCCCGCGCCGGGCCTGCGGGTGACCCCGCTGATGGTCATCCTCACGCTCCTGGGTCTGCCGTTCCTTGTCGTCGGCGTGATGGCGACGCTGACCGGGCTGGACCAGTTGGCGCAGCGCGGTCCGGCCGCGGCGACCGGCTACGGCGCCTTCATGGCGCTGTTCGGCCTGCCGTTCATCGCCGCCGGGCTGGCTCTGGCCGCCGGCCCCTGGTACGCGGCGCTGAAGGCGCACGAAAAGATCCGCTATGCGCTGAGCGACCGGCGCGCCTATGTCGCCCGGTCGTGGTGGGGCCACAAGCTGGACAGCTATCCCATCGGCCCCGAAGATCCGATCGAATTGCAGCAGGGGCGGACCGACACGGTCTGGTTCAGCACCGTCGACAGCCGCGACAGCGAGGGCGGGCCGGTGCGCGAGCGCACGGGTTT
>JAHELH010000349.1 GCA_024644285.1 Paracoccaceae bacterium
CATTCAACGATGCCGAGCGTGGTCCTCTCGCAGATGATCGGGGCGGTCGAATTCGACCGAGCTCATCGCTGCGCCCCGCGGTTCAGTAATTCCACATCGTCCCGTCTTCCAGCCGCACGACCGGGTGGCTGCCGGGCTGGTAGCCGTAGCGTTCGGCTTCTTTTTCGTCGAAATCGACGCCGAGGCCCGGGGCGTCGCTGACGTAGACCATCCCGTCTTCCATCCTGTGCTCGGAAGGAAACAGCGCGTCGCATTCGGGCGTGCCCAGCACCAGGTATTCCTGCACGCCGAAGTTGGGCGCCCAGACGTTCAGATGGTGCTGCGCGGCCATCGAGATCGGGGAATGGCTGGGCGCGCCGTGAAAGCCGGTTTTCACGTGGTGCAGGCCTGCGAGATCGACGATGCGGCGCACATGGGTGATGCCGCCTGCGTAGGTGACAGCGACGCGGATGAAGTCGATCAGCTCTTCCTCGATCAGTTTGTTGCAGTCCCAGATCGAGTTGAACACTTCGCCGATGGCGATGGGCGTCGTGGAGTGCTGACGGATGAGCCGCAGCGCGTCCTGGTCGTCGGCCGGCGTCGGGTCTTCCAACCAGAAAAGGCGCACCGGTTCGACCTCGCGCGCGAATTCGGCCGCCTCGCGCGGCGTCAGGCGGTGATGCACGTCGTGCAGGATGTGCAGGTCCGGTCCGAAGCGGTCGCGGATCTCGGCCAGCGCGCCGGGCATGTAGCGCATGTACTTGCCGGTGTCCCAGATCTCGACCTTTGGCCGTATGCCGGTGTAGTCGGTGATGTAGTTGCGGATGTCGCCCTTCTTTTCCGGCACCGCGTAGCTAGCGGTGGGCATCCCGGGGATGCCGCATTGCACGCGGATGGCCTTGTAGCCCTGTTCCACGTAGTAGGCGATGGAGTCCATCAGGTCCTCGAGGTCCGCGCCGGTGGCGTGGGCATAGACCATCGCGCCCTCGCGGCTTTTGCCGCCGAGGAGCTGGTAGAGCGGTAGGCCGGCGAGCTTGCCCTTGATGTCCCAGAGGGCGGTGTCGATGGCGCCATACGCGGCCATGGCGATGGGACCACGCCGGAAATAGGCGCCGCGGAAGAGGAACTGCCAGATGTCCTCGGACCTGCGCGGGTCCATGCCCGTAAGGTTCGGGATCAGGTAATCCTGCAGGTACTTGGCGGGCAGCGTCTCGCGGTTGTTCAGCGTCGCGTCGCCCAGGCCGTAGATGCCCTGGTCGGTCTCGATCTTGAGCGTGACGTAGTTCTTCTTGGGTCCGCCGACGAAGACCTTGGCATCGGTGATCTTCATGCCGCGCGCTCCCCGGCCAGGCGGGACAGGTCGGTCCAGTTGTCGTTCTCGCGGATCAGGTCGATGATCTGCTGGTATTGGCTGCCCTCGCGAAAGGTCGGGTAGGGCTCGACCGTTTCACCCTGGATGTCGCGGACGAAAAGCCGCGCCAGGTGGTGCCAGCATTGCTCGGTCTCGCCTTCGACATCCGGCACGGCGGCGGCGATGTCTTGCGGCAGCGGCAGGGCCTGCCAGTCCCCGTCCTTGTGCAGGTGCAGCTGGCCGCTGCCGTAGACGCCTTCGAGATAGATCGCGCCCTGGCTGCCGTAGAACACGATGTGATCCTCATGGAAGCGGGGCACCAGCCCGCCGTGTTTGAACAGGACGGAGACGGGCTGCTCGGCAAGCGGGCTCTCTATGCGCGCCAGCACCGTATAGGACCACTCGACGTTGCTGTCGCCCCATTTCAGCGTGGGGTCGGTCAGGTCCTCGGGGATGAAGTTCCGCCGCGTGGTGAAGTTGTGGACGCCATCGACGATGGGCGCGCGGCCCAGATCGTCGCGCACTTCGCCGCTGACCCGTAGGATGGTGTCGCCGATAACGGAGGACACGATCGACAGCGTGTGGGTGAAGTTGTTGTTGAGGCGGCCGCCGCCGGCTTCGCGGCGATGCGACCAGCCGAAGGGGATGCCGCGCTCGAGGTTGAAATGCGAGATGCACTCGACCTCCGTGGGCGCGCCGATGGCGCCGTCGGCGACCAGCCGTCTGGCATGCAGAACGCTGGGCGTGTAGCGAAAGCTGGCGGCGTAGGCGGTCTTGACGCCTTTCGTCCGGGCAAGGTCGTAGAGGTCGGCGGCGGTCTCCCCGCTCTCGGTCATCGGCTTGTCGACGAAGACGTGACAGCCGAACGCGAGGGCCTGCTTGATCGGCTGGTAATGCGCCCCGCCAGGTGTCGCGATAGAGACGATATCCGGGCGGCAGGTGTCCAGCGCCTGCTGCCAGTCGGTGCCCGCGTATGGGATCGCCATCCTGTCCGCCACCTCGCGGACGACGTGGGCGGTGCGGCCGACGATGCCGGTCACTTCGGCGCCGGCACCCCGGAAGGCGTCGGCATGACCCTGCCCGGCAAAGCCGGTTCCGGCGATCAGGACAGTAGGTTTGCGGGGCATTCGGGTCTCCTGCGGCTTGGGTGACTAGTATACTAGTATTAAATACGCTTGCTTGCAAGTGAGGAAATTGCCTGGCCGGCCGGTTTGCGCCTAGGCCTCGACGGACGCGCTCTTCCAGTCGCC
>JAHELH010000066.1 GCA_024644285.1 Paracoccaceae bacterium
GGGCTGACGGTCGGCATCCATGCCCACGCCGCCGGGTTCATGGATTTCGAGCCGGAACTGGAGAGACTGCTGGACGAAGTCAATGAAGACATCCTGAAGATCTGCTTCGACACGGGGCACCATTCCTATGCCGGGTTTGATCCAGTAGCCTTCATGAGGCGTTATGTCGGCCGGATTTCCTACATGCATTTCAAGGATATCGACCCCAAGGTGAAGGCCGACGTGATCGCCAGGCGCACCGGCTTCTATGAGGCCTGCGGGCAGGGCATCTTCTGCACTCTCGGCGATGGCGACGTCGACTTCCCAGCCGTCCGGCAGGTGCTTCTGGATGCCGGGTTCTCGGGCTGGTGCACGGTCGAGCAGGATTGCGACCCGACGCTCGACGTCGATCCGCTGGGCGACGCGCGCAAGAACCGCGAATACCTCGAATCCATCGGCTTCAACTAGGAACGCAGCGCCATGGCAAAACTGAAATGGGGCATGATCGGCGGCGGCGAAGGCAGCCAGATCGGCCCGGCGCATCGGTTGGGCGCCGGGCTCGACGGGCTGTTCGAATTTGCCGCCGGCGCGCTCGATCACCGCCCTGAGGCCGGGCGCGACTATGGCCGGCGCCTGGGGCTGGCGGCGGACCGTTCCTACGGCGACTGGCAGGAGATGCTGGAGGGCGAAAAGGGGCGCGACGACCGCATCGACCTGGTCACAGTGGCCACCCCGAACGCCACGCATTACGCGATGACCAAAGCCTATCTCGAGGCCGGGTTTCACGTGCTGTGCGAGAAGCCCATGACGATGACGGTCGAGGAGGGCGAGGAGATCGTCCGCGTCGCCCGGGCGTCGGGATGCATCTGCGCGGTGAATTACGGCTATACCGGCTATTCGCTGGTGAGGCACATGCGGGCGATGGTGGCGCGCGGCGATCTTGGCGCGATCCGGCTGGTCAAGGCCGAGTTTGCCCATGGCCACCACGCCGACGCCGCCGACGCCGACAATCCGCGTGTGCGCTGGCGCTATGACCCTGCGCAGGCGGGCGTCTCGGCGCAATTCGCCGATTGCGGCATCCACGCGCTGCACATGGCCAGCTTCGTGGTCAACCAGAACGTCACCAAGCTGTCCGCCGATACCGTCAGCTGCATCTCCAGCCGGGTGCTGGAGGACGACGCGATGGTCAACTTCCGCATGGACGGCGGCACCGTGGGCCGGCTCTGGACCAGTTCCGTCGCCATCGGCCGCCAGCACGGGCTGACGCTGCAGGTCTTCGGCGAGAAGGGCGGGCTGCGCTGGGCGCAGGAACAGCCGAACCAGCTGTACTGGATGCCGCTGGGCGGGCGGCTGCAGGTGATCGAACGCGGCGAGGCCGGGCTCAGCCCCGAGGCCGACCGCACGACGCGCGTCACCATCGGCCACGCCGAGGGCATGCCGCTGGCCTTTGCCAACATTTACAAGGATCTGGCCGAGGCGATCCGCGCGCGGAACGAGGCACGCGATATCGACCCGGCGGCCGATCTCTATCCGCGCGCCGAGGACGGCCTGCGCTCGATGGCGGCTGTCTTCGCAGTGGCGGAGAGCGGCAAGCGCGACGGTGCCTGGGTCGATGCGCGCCCGCCGATGTTCCGCTAGAGGGATTCGGGTCCGCAATCGTTACTAATTTATTAGTTTGACAAGCGAACAGCGCGCTGGAATGCTTCTGCCAGCCGGCAAAGACCGGCTTGAACATTCAGGGAGGAGACAGATGCGTAGACATCTAATGTCCGCCGTGGCGGCCAGTGCCATGATTGTGGCCAATTCATCCGCCTGGGCCGACGAGGCCGCGGCGCAGAAATGGGTCGACGAGGAATTCCAGCCTTCGACGCTCTCGAAAGAAGAGCAGATGGAAGAGATGAAGTGGTTCATCCAGGCCGCGCAGCCCTATGCCGGCATGGAGATCAACGTCTTGTCCGAAGGCATTCCGACCCACAGTTACGAGTCGGACGTGTTGACCAAGGCCTTCGAGGAAATCACCGGCATCAAGGTCAACCACCAGATCCTCGGCGAGGGCGAGGTGGTGCAGGCGGTGCAAACCCAGATGCAGACCGGCCGCAACCTGTATGACGGCTATGTCAATGACAGCGACCTGATCGGGACCCATTCGCGGCTGCAGCTTGCCTACAACCTGACCGAGCAGATGGCCGGCGGCTGGGCCGACACGACGTCGCCCACGCTGGATCTCGATGATTTCATGGGGCTTCAGTTCACCACCGGCCCCGACGGCAATCTCTACCAGTTGCCCGACCAGCAATTCGCCAACCTCTACTGGTTCCGCAAGGACTGGTTCGACCGCGAGGACCTGCAGGAGCAGTTCAAGGCCAAGTACGGCTACGACCTGGGCGTGCCGGTCAACTGGTCGGCCTACGAGGACATCGCCGAGTTCTTTTCGAAGGACGTCAAGGAAATCGACGGCGTCACCATCTATGGCCATATGGATTACGGCAAGCGCGCGCCGGACTTGGGCTGGCGTATGACCGATGCCTGGCTGTCGATGGCCGGCGCCGGCGACAAGGGCGAGCCGAACGGCATCCCGGTCGACGAATGGGGCATCCGCATGGAAGCGGGCACCTGCAACCCGGTGGGCGCTAGCGTCAGCCGCGGCGGTGCTGCCAATGGTCCGGCGGCGGTCTACGCGATCCGCAAGTGGGACGAGTGGCTGCGCAACTACGCGCCTCCGGGGGCGGCGAGCTACGACTTCTACCAGTCGCTGCCTGCGCTCAGCCAGGGCAACGTGGCGCAGCAGATCTTCTGGTACACTGCCTTCACCGCCGACATGGTGAAGCCGCAATCCGAGGGCAACAACACCGTCGATGCCGACGGCACCCCGTTGTGGCGGATGGCGCCCAGCCCGCACGGGCCCTACTGGGAAGAAGGCCAGAAGGTCGGCTACCAGGACGTGGGATCCTGGACCTTCCTCAAGTCGACGCCGTCCGACCGCGCGCAGGCCGCCTGGCTCTACGCGCAATTCGTGACGTCTAAGACGGTGGACGTGAAGAAAAGCCATGTCGGCCTGACCTTCATCCGCGACAGTTCTGTCCGGCATGACAGCTTCACCGAGCGCGCCCCCAAGCTGGGCGGCCTGGTCGAGTTCTACCGCTCGCCGGATCGCGTGCGCTGGTCGCCGACCGGCATCAACGTGCCGGACTATCCCAAGCTGGCGCAGATCTGGTGGCAACAGATCGGTGACGTGAACTCCGGCGCTTTCACGCCGCAGGAAGCGATGGACCGGCTGGCCTCCGAGATGGACATCACCATGGGGCGGATGCAGCAGGCTGACGAAAGCGCCGGTGTCTACGGTGGCTGCGGTCCGCGGCTGAACGAAGAGCGCGATCCGGAATACTGGCTCAGCCAGCCCGGCGCGCCGAAGGCGAAGCTGGACAACGAAAAGCCGCAGGGCGAGACCGTCAACTACGACGAACTCGTCGCGCGCTGGCAGTCGCAGTAATCGCGATCAGGGCAGGGGCCGTCCAGTGGGCGGCCCCCCCGTCAGCCCGGCGCAGGCCGGGTATCAGGCATCGCCAGCCGGGTCCGCGGGAATGATCGAGCTACACGATATCAGCAAGCGGGTGGGCAAGGTGGTCCACATCAAGCCGACGTCGCTGACGCTGCAGCCGGGGCATTTCAATGTGCTGCTCGGCGCGACCGGTTCTGGCAAGACGTCTCTCATCAAGCTGATGGCGGGTCTCGACCCGCTGGCCTCGGGGCGCATCGTGATGGACGGCCAGGACATCACCAAGCTGTCCACACAGAAGCGCAACATCAGCCTGGTGCACCAGTTCTTCGTCAATTACCCGCACATGACGGTGTTCGAGAACATCGCATCGCCCCTGCGCGTGGCCGGAATGGCGCCAAGCGAGATCCAGGGCCGGGTCGAAGAGGCGGCGGATGTGCTGCAACTTCGCCCAATGCTGCAGCGTCGCCCGCATGAATTGTCCGGCGGCCAGCAGCAGCGCACCGCGCTGGCCCGCGCCATCGCCAAGGAAAGCCGCGCGGTGTTCCTGGACGAACCGCTCGCCAACCTCGACTACAAGCTGCGCGAGGAGTTGCGCGAACAATTGCCCGACCTTTTCGCCGGGCGCGGGGCGGTGGTGGTCTATGCCACGTCGGAACCCGAAGAGGCGCTGCTTCTGGGCGGCTGGACCGCGCTGATGGAGGACGGCCACGTCACCCAGTTCGGCCCGACCTCGGAGATTTACCGCAAGCCCGACAACCTGACCGCCGCCCGCGTGTTTTCCGACCCGCCGATCAACGCGGCCGAGGTGACCAAGTCCGGCAGCGAGGCCGCGCTTGACGGCGGCGCGCGCTGGACGCTGTCGGGCGATGCGGCAGGTCTTGCCGACGGCCGCTATACCGTCGCCGTCCGCCCCCATAGGGTGACCCCGCAGCGCCACAGCGAGGCCGATGTCGCGCTGAAGGGCCGCGTGCTGGTCACCGAGCTGTCCGGCTCGGATTCCAGCGCGCATTTCCAGATGGGTGACAACTTCTGGGTCTCGCTGGCCTCGGGGGTGCATCCCTACCAGGTCGGCGAGGACCACACCTTTTACATGAACCCCGTCCACTGCCGGTATTTCGCCGCCGACGGAAAGCTGGTGGCCTGACATGGCACGGATCACGCTCTCGAAGCTGCGGCACAGCTACTATCCCGATCCGAAGGGGCCGGACGATTACGCGCTGAAGGAAATCGACGTGACCTGGCGCAATGGCGGGGCCTATGCGCTGCTGGGTCCGTCGGGCTGCGGCAAGTCGACATTGCTGAACATCATCTCGGGCCTGCTGACGCCGTCCGAGGGCCGGGTGCTGTTCGACGACAATGACGTCACCGACCTGCCGCCCGACCGGCGCAACATCGCGCAGGTGTTCCAGTTTCCGGTCATCTACGACACCATGACGGTGCGCCAGAATTTGGCCTTTCCGCTGAAGAATCGCGGAGTGGACGAGGCCCGCATCGCCGAACGGGTGGCCGAGATCGCCGAGATGCTCGAGGTCGTGCCGATGCTGGACACGAAGGCCGCCAATCTCAGCCCCGACAACAAACAGAAGATCTCGATGGGCCGCGGTCTGGTACGCGACGACGTCAACGTGGTGATGTTCGACGAGCCGCTGACGGTCATCGACCCGCATCTGAAGTGGAAGCTCCGATCCAAGCTGAAGGAACTGCACCAGCGGGTGCGGGCGACAATGATCTACGTCACTCACGACCAGACCGAGGCACTGACCTTCGCCGACGAGGTGGTGGTGATGCAGGAAGGCGAGGTGGTGCAGATCGGCACGCCGGTCGAGCTGTTCGAGCGGCCGCAGCACACCTTCGTCGGCCATTTCATCGGCTCGCCCGGCATGAACATACTGCCGTGCGAGGCCGCGGGCGACCGGGCGCGTTTCCAGGGCCACGAGATTGCGCTGGAGGGGCCGGTGACCGGCTCGGGCGGCACCACAGTGCTGGGCATCCGTCCGGAATATGTGGGCATCGGTGATACCGGCATCCCGGCGCAGGTCACCAAGGTCTCTGACGTCGGACGGCACTACGTGATCGATGCGCAGGTGGGCGACATGACGCTCAAGGCGGTCAGCGAGGAAGCGGTGCCGGAAAAGGGCGCGTCGGTCCACCTGGCGTTCAGGCCAGAACAGACCCGCGTCTATCGCGACGGCTGGATCGCAACGGAGGCGCGGCGATGAGAACGGTCAACCAACGCGGCTGGTTCTTCGTGCTGCCGGTCCTGATCCTGGTGGCGTTCAACGCGCTGATGCCGATCATGACGGTGGTCAACTACTCGGTGCAGGAGACCTTTGGCAACAACGTCTTCTTCTGGCAGGGTCTCGACTGGTTCGAGCAGATCCTGCGTTCCGACCGGTTTCAGGCGGCATTGGGCCGGCAGTTCCTGTTCACCGCGATCATCCTGGCCATCGAGGTGCCGCTTGGCATCGTCATCGCGCTGTCGATGCCGCGCAAGGGCATCTGGGTGCCGGTCTGCCTGGTGCTGATGGCGCTGCCGATGCTGATCCCGTGGAACGTAGTCGGCCAGATGTGGAACATCTTCACGCTGCCCAAGGTGGGTATGCTTGGTTATTTCATGAACGACGTGCTGGGCGTGAACTACGACATGACCCAGGATCCGCTCGCGGCCTGGATCACCGTGGTCGTCATGGACGTCTGGCACTGGACCTCGCTGGTGGTGTTGCTGGCCTATGCCGGGCTGGTGTCGATCCCCGACGCCTATTACCACGCAGCCAAGATCGACGGGGCGTCGTCCTGGTCTGTCTTCCGCTACATCCAGCTGCCGAAGATGAAAACGGTGCTGACCATCGCGATCCTGCTGCGCTTTATCGACAGCTTCAACATCTACACCGAGCCTTTCACCCTGACCGGCGGCGGCCCGGGCAACTCGACCACGCTTCTGTCCATTGACCTGGTGAAGATCGCGCTCGGCCAGTTCGATCTCGGCCCGGCTGCGGCGATGAGCCTGATCTACTTCGCCATCACGCTGATGGTCAGCTGGCTGTTCTACACGCTCATGACCAAGGACGATGCCGGATGAGAAAGCGCAGCATCATCCCGATCCTCTACATCGCGTTTCTGATGACGCCGATCTACTTCCTGGTGTCGATGTCGTTCAAGACGACGAACGAGATCCTCGCCGGCTTCTCGCTGTTCCCGGAAACCTTCACGCTCAATAGCTACCGGGCGATCTTCACGGACCCGACCTGGTACTGGGGATACATCAACTCGATCATCTACGTCACTCTGAACACCATCCTGTCGGTAGCGGTGGCATTGCCGGCGGCCTATGCCTTCTCGCGCTACCGCTTCCTGGGCGACCGGCAGCTGTTCTTCTGGCTCTTGACCAACCGGATGGCGCCCGCGGCGGTCTTCGCGCTGCCGTTTTTCCAGCTTTATTCCTCGGTGCAGCTGTTCGATACCCACATCGCCGTGGCGCTGGCGCATACGCTCTTCAACGTGCCGCTGGCGGTTTGGATCCTCGAAGGCTTCATGCGCGGCATCCCGAAAGAGCTGGACGAAACGGCCTATGTCGACGGCTATTCGTTCCCGCGGTTCTTCATGAAGATCTTCCTGCCCAACATCAAGGCGGGCGTCGGCGTCGCGGCGTTCTTCTGCTTCATGTTCTCCTGGGTCGAGATGCTCCTGGCCAAGACCCTGACCGCGGTCGAGGCCAAGCCCATTGCCGCGGTGATGACCCGCACGGCGTCGAGCGCGGGCTACGAACTGGGGCTTCTGGCGGCGGCGGGGACTCTGACGATCATCCCCGGCGCCATCGTCATCTGGTTCGTGCGCAACTACATCGCACGCGGCTTTGCCATGGGACGGGTATGATGCGACATCTGATCTGGATCGCGACCCTGTTGCCTGGCACCGCCTTCGGGCAGGCCGCCACCGGCTGGGGCAATGTCGGCAAGCAGGACGACAAGGGGTTTTCCTGGACCGATCCCCTGTGGCCCGACTTCTGGATGGCTTGGACGCCGGCGACTTTCGCGCTGTTCTGCGGCATCTTCGGCGCCATCGCCTTCGTCGCCGTGCTGGAGGTCTGGAAATATCCTGACGGGCTGGAACGCAAGGGCATCCTCGGGCTGACCACCACGCTTGGCGACCGGCTGTTCATCACGCTACTTGGCTCGGCCTACATCTTCCTGGCGTGGCTCGGCTTCGTCGGCCAGCCGATCTGGATCCCGCTCTTCATCGCGATCGCCTGGGGGATCTTCGTGTTCTGGAAGATCTGACGGCGCGGCCGGCCTGGCCCGCGCAGATTCACATCACTTGGTGGCATGATGAGAAAGAGACGCGCAGCAAACCTTCTGACCGAGGTCGAGCTGGAATTCATGACCGCGCTGTGGGCGTTGGGCAGGGGTTCGGTGCGCGACATTCTCGACCGTCTGCCCGAGGGGCGCGCGCTGGCCTATACGTCAGGGGCGACCGTGATGCGGATCCTCGACGACAAAGGCTTCGTGGAAAGCACCAAGGAAGGAAATGTTCTAGTATACGAGCCGGTTTTGGCCAAGGATGAATACCAAAAGAGGTCCCTGGAGAACCTGTCCAAGACCCTGTTCGACGATACCCCGGCCAATCTGGTCGTCCGGCTGGTCGATGACGGCGGTCTGTCTGACGAGGAACTCGAGGAGATTCGCGCGATATTGAACAGAAGGCTCGGAGACCATGACCGCTAGACTTGCCCTGGACCTCTATATCGACGCCAACCTGATCCTGATTCTGACCGTCCTGCTGGTGGCCGTCATGCGGGCCGCTCAGAGGCTCGGACGCGCCCGATGCACGCACCGCGCACAATTGACCTTGTTGCAGACCGCGCTGGTCTGCGCGCTGCTCAGCCCGGTCCTGGCGACAGGTCTCGGCGCCGCTCTGTCGGCTGTTTCTCCTGGGGCGACGCTGAACGCCACCGATCTCGCAGTTTCCACGTATCTGCGTGGCGGACTCGACATACCCGCCACGGAGTTCGAGGCCTGGCTGGACACGCGGGCGCAGCTGACAGAGGCGTTTCTGGCGCAGGGCTCCGCCCCCGCGATGCTGCTGGCGGCCGGATTGCTGGGCGGCGCGGTGCTGATGCTCATCCGGCTTGCACGGGCCGCTCTGGCCGTGCGCCGCGGGCTGGCCCAAGGCTTTCTCTGGCGCCGTTCCGGCAGCGTCGACATTCATCTCAGCGACCATGTGGCGATCCCCTATGCCGTGCGCGGCCTGCGCCGCTACCACGTGGTGCTGCCCAGCGGCGTTCTGGTCCGGACGGCAGACCTGCGCATCGCCCTGGCGCACGAGTTCCAACATATCCGCCAGGGTGACACCGCGGTCGAGCTGTTTCTCGAGTTGCTGCGCCCGCTGTTTTTCTGGAACCCCGCCTACCTGATTCTCAAGCGCGGCTTCGAAAGGACGCAGGAGATGGCCTGCGACGAACGCGTGCTGGACCGGCTGGGGATCGGCGCCCAGGAATACGCGGCCTGCCTGCTACGGTTTTGCGGCAGGCGCGGCGGCGCGACCCGCGGGCAGGCTCTGGGCGTGGCGCTGGTTCGATGGACGTCTCACGGCAAGCGGCGCGCGGCGTCGCGGGAGCTTCAACAGCGTTTCCGATCGTTGAGCGACGTCCGGCCGCCCGGGCGCACCCGTCCGGTCCTGCGCGGCGCGGCGATGGGCGTCTTCGCGACGCTGCTCGCCCTGTCGGTTGCCGGCCTGCAAAGCCCGCCCGACTGGAGCCATGAGCGTCTGATGCTGTCGACCGTCGTGAACCTGGAGCGGCTGGAGGCGCGCAACCGGCCTTGACCCGCACGGCGCGCCAGAATTGAACGGACGTTCGATTCCGGGCGGCACCACGCACACCGCTGGTCTTGCCGGAAGGTCTGTGCTGATATGCGTCCTGTTCGGAGCCACCGCGCCATGACCGAGGGTCCCATGCCGAAGATGCCCGAAGACCACCGTTTCGTCCGCTGGTTCGCGCCGGACGATTTTCGCTCGAAGGGGCACTGCACCACGAACGGACGCTAGCGCGCGTGGGCACAGAGATCACATGCGTCGCCCCGACGCGCAGCCGCATAGGCGAGGGGGCGGTCTGGGACGACAGAGCGCAGGCGCTCTGGTGGGTCGACATCCCTGCCGGGCGGATTTTCCGCTATGACCCTCTGACCGGCGAGAACCGCAGCCATGACTTCGGCGAGCCGGTGGGCTGTCTGGCGGTGCGCGAGAGCGGCGGGCTGGTCGTGGCGGCGAAGTCCGGCTTCTGGTTCTACGACCCGGTAACCGGCGCGCGGCAGGAAATCCAAGACCCCGAGGCGCATCTGCCCGGCAACCGCTTCAACGACGGCGCCACGGATGCGCAGGGGCGGTTCTGGGCCGGGACGATGAAGGACGGCGGCACGCCCGAGCCACTGGGCGCGTTTTATCGGCTGGACCCCGATCTGAGCGTGACCAAGTGGCGCGACGGCATCTTCACGACGAACGGCCTGGCGTTCTCCCCGGGCGGCGAGCGGATGTATTTCTCCGACAGCAACGCAGAGATACGCACGATATGGGTCTGCGATTACGACGGCGAGACCGG
>JAHELH010000350.1 GCA_024644285.1 Paracoccaceae bacterium
CTGTGCCGCGCCGACGACCAGGCCGGGGACGGCCAGCGCCAGATAGCCCATGTCCTGCGGCCGGGTGCGGCCGATGAACGGCGCGAAGTCGCATTGTCCCGCCGTACTTGCGCGGAACTCGGTCTTGTTGAACAGATCGACCAGCCAGCCCGAGATGATGCCGACGGTGAACGACAGCGGCAGCACCACAGCCGCCGCGTCGGGCCGGGTCGCGATCAGCAGGAAGGCGGCATCGCCCATGGTCGCGGTCAGCGTCGCCACCACTGCGCCGAAACCGACATTGCCCGAGGAATAGGCCGCCACCACGACCACCGCGCCGCCGCAGCCCGGCGTCGCCCCCATCAGCGCGGCCATCGGCACTTGCCAGCCGCGCGCGCCCTTCAGCGCGCTGCCGATGTCGAAGCGGAACAGCTTCTCGGCGCCATAGAACAGCAATAGGGTCGCGCCGACGAAGACGCTGACCTGCACATAGGCATCGGTCATCAGGCTGCGGCTCAGCTCGCCCAATTCGCCGGGCGCGGCCATCAGCGCCAGGAACGCCAGCGCCACGACGAGACGGCGCATCCGGAACGGCCCCAGCTTGTCGCTGGCGACAAAGGTCGTCGGAGCGGAGACCGAGGAGGTCATCGTCATGGCGCATTCCTGCAATTGCGAATAATTCTCAATTGCGGAAGATAGCACTTGCGGCGCGCATTTCAAGGTCCAATAACCGGTGGGCGTCAATTCGCCGAAGGGGCGGCCGAGGGATGGAAAACGACAAGCTCAAACGCGCCGGCCAGTTCATCCAGGCGCTGCCGCACAGCCGCGCGCTGGGCATGACCCTGACCGCCATCGGCGACGGCGAGGCAGAGATCTCAATGCCTTACGCCGAGCACCTGATCGGGGACCCGGAAACCGGTGTGATCCATGGCGGGGCGGTCTCGGCGCTGATGGACAGCTGCGCCGGCGCCGCTGTGATGAGCCATCCGCAGGCCGGCGCCGGCACCGCCACGCTTTCCTTGCGCATCGACTACATGCGCGCCGCCACCCCGGGGCAGACCGTCGTGGCGCATGCCGAATGCTACCACGTCACCCGCTCGGTGGCCTTCATCCGCGCCCGCGCCATGGACGACGACCGCGACAATCCCGTCGCCGCCGCCACCGGCTCGTTCACGATGGAGCGGCGCTGATGTCCCGCCGCCCGCGCCCCGAACCGGTCCAGATCGTCAAGCAGCGCCGCGACGCCGCGCTGAAGGCGCTGGTCGAGGGCGTGCCCTACGCCGCCTTCCTCGGCATCCGCTTCGAGCGCCACGGCGACGAGCTGACAGCACTTCTGCCCTATGACGACAAGCTGATCGGCAACCCGATGCTGCCCGCGCTGCATGGCGGCGCGACCGCGGCCTTCCTCGAGGTCGCCTCGATCATCGAGCTCAGCTGGTCCTGGCTGTGGCAGGACATCGAAAGCGGCAAGATCGACCCCGCGACGATCACCCGCGACAGCCTGCCGCGCCTGCCCAAGACCATCGACTTCACCGTCGACTACCTGCGTTCCGGCCTGCCGCGCGATGCCTATGCCCGGGCCCGGGTGAACCGCTCGGGCCGGCGCTACGCCTCGGTCCATGTCGAGGCCTGGCAGGACAACCGCGCGCGCCCCTTCGCCCAGGCAACCGGGCATTTCCTGATGCCGGCCCGCCCCGCGCCAACGGAATGAAAGCCGCCAGCGTCGGCCCGCTGACGCACCGCCGGGTGCTGGCCATCGCGCTGCCCATCGTGCTGTCGAACGCCACCGTGCCGATCCTGGGCGCGGTCGATGCCGGCGTCGTCGGCCAGATGGGCCTCGCCGCACCGATCGGCGCCGTGGGCATTGGCGCGGTCTCGCTGACTGCGCTCTACTGGATCTTCGGCTTTCTGCGTATGGGCACCACGGGCCTCGCCGCCCAGGCGCGCGGGGCCGGGGACCGGGCCGAGGTCGCGGCGCTGCTGACCCGCGGCCTGCTCTTGGGCGCAGCCGCCGGGCTGGCGGTGATAGCCTTGCAGCTGCCGCTCTTCCGTGCGGTCTTCTGGCTCTCGCCCGCCAGCGGCGAGGTCGAGTCGCTGGCCCGCGATTACATGGCCATCCGCGTCTGGTCCGCCCCGGCGCTGATCTCGCTCTACGCCATCAACGGCTGGCTAATCGCCGCCGAGCGCACCCGCGCCGTGCTGGTGATCCAACTGTGGATGAACGGGCTGAACGTCGCGCTCGATCTGTGGTTCGTGCTGGGGCTGGGCTGGGGCGTCGAGGGCGTCGCCATCGCCACCTTCCTGGCGGAATGGAGCGGCCTGGCGATGGGGCTCTGGCTCTGCCGCAACGCCTTCCGGCGCCCCGATTGGCGCGACTGGGTGCGGGTCTTCGACCGCCCTGGCCTCAGCCGCATGGCCACCGTCAACGGCGACATCCTGGTCCGCTCGCTCCTGTTGCAGGCGATGTTCGTCTCCTTCCTCTATCTCGGCGCCGATTTTGGCGACGTGACGCTGGCGGCGAACCACATCCTGCTGCAATTCCTCGAAATCACCGCCTTCGCGCTCGACGGCTTCGCCTT
>JAHELH010000067.1 GCA_024644285.1 Paracoccaceae bacterium
TGGCTTGGGCTTGCCGCCGAGATCGCCAAGCGCGGACGGCTGCCGAACGGCTTCGGCGAGGTCGTCGTCGGCGGCTCTGCGGCGCCGTCGCGGCTGATCCGCGACTTCGAGGAATTAGGGGTCGACGTATGCCACGCCTGGGGCATGACCGAGATGTCGCCGGTGGGGACCATGGGCTTTCTGCCGCCGGACCGGCGAGACCTGCCAATGGACGCGCGCGTGGCGCTGAAGTCGAAGCAGGGCCGTCGCACCTTTGGCGTCGAATTGAAGATCGTCGGCGAAGACGGCAAGCCCCTGCCGCATGATGGCAAGGCCGAAGGAGAGTTGCATGTGCGCGGCAATACGATCGTGGCGGGATACTACAAGAATCCCGAGGCAAGTGCGGTCGCTCTCGACGCCGAGGGCTGGTTCGGCACCGGGGATGTCGCTTCGATCGACCCGGAGGGTTTCCTCAATATCACCGACCGCGCCAAGGACCTGATCAAGTCGGGCGGCGAGTGGATCAGTTCGCTCGATGTCGAGAACATAGCGATGTCGCATCCGGGCATCGCCAGTTGCGCGGTGATCGCGGTTCCGGACCCGAAATGGGGCGAGCGGCCGCTCCTGGTCGCGGTTCCGTCGGCAGAGCCGCCCGACACGGCCGACGTGCTGGCGCACCTGGGTGGCGCGTTGGCAAAGTGGCAGCTGCCCGACGACGTGATCTGGGTGGACGACCTGCCTTTGACAGCAACGGGCAAGGTCAGCAAGCTGACGCTGCGCGAGCGGTTCGGGGGCCACACTTTGCCGGGCGGCGACTGACGGGCGGGCATCGGGAAAGCTGTCACCGTGCTTCGAGGGATTTACGATATTCCGAGCCGAGGGTATAGCATGGCCGTCCTTTGAGGGGAGCCATCATGCACAGTATCGTGCCGAAGCTGGGCCTTTATGTTGCTGGGCAGGTTATCGCCGTCTCTGCGGTTTGGTATCTGACGGTGCCGAACTACGAATGGCATATTGTACAGCAATTCATCGGTCACCTGGGACCGGCAGCGTTTCTGGTATCGATCGGCGCCGTAGCGCTTTTCTGGCGCAACGATCTGCGGCGCATGGTGACAATCGAGGCTTGGTTGGCGATCGCGGCCGGGGGGCTTTATGTGCTTGGCGATACCTTCCTCATGCACCCGCCGCTTGGCGTCTTCGACGGTGCGGGTCTGGCCGAGGAAGAGCATGTGGCGATCATGGGCCTAATCTTCGTGCTGGGCGTCTCGGTGCTGCTGGTCTTGCGCAAGATGCCTGCGATGGCCCCGATGTCGATGCATTTCGTCATCGGGATAGCGGTCGCGGCAATGATCTTCCTAAACCATCATCAGCACACGGTTGCAGGCGCCATCGGGCACCAGGCGACCTTGGTCATGCTGGCCATCTCGGCGCTGTTCCGGGTGCTGGAAAAGACGGTGGAATATGCCTTTGCAGTGATCGCTGCCGGTTACGTGTTCTTCTCGTCGCAGATGGGGTTCGCAATGTATGTCGACATGGCGGGCAATTCGGGCGGCGCGTGGGTCGGGCTCTGGGCGGCGCTGGGCTTTGCCTCGGCAACCGGATTTCTGGCGCTTATACCCCGTGAGGCCATGCCGGCAGAATAGCCGGCGCTTTCGTCGGTCGCCGGCGGCAGGACGGCTTCCATTTTGAAGGTCAGCCCACGGTCAGCACGATCTTTCCCCTCGCTTCGCGCCGCTCAATCAACTTTAGCGCCTCGGCCGCCGCCTCCAGCGGCATGCGTACGCTCACGCGCGGCCTGATTTTCCCCGCCTTGTACAAGGCAAACAATTCGGCCACCTGGGCGGAGAACCCCCGGGGATCGCGCTCGACGAAGGCGCCCCAGAAGACACCCACGATCTGGCAGTTCTTGAGCAGCGGCAGATTGAGCGGAATGCTGGGAATACCCGCTGGAAATCCCACCACCAGATACCGCCCCTGCCAGGCCATCGCCCGCAGCGCCGGTTCGGCATAGCTGCCGCCCACTGGGTCGTAGACGACATCGACGCCGTCCGACGCTTGGGACTTGATGGCTGCGCCGAAGGCCTTTTGCGCCTCTCGGCCCATTTGCCGCGGATAGACGATTGCCGCATCCGCACCGATATCCCGGCAGAAATCGGCCTTTTCCTGAGATGAGACCGCCGCGATGACCCGTGCGCCCATAACGTGTCCCAGTTCAAGCGCGGAGGCGCCGATTCCCCCGGCCGCGCCGAGGACGAGCAAGGTGTCCCCGGCACCGAGCGACCCGCGGGCCTTCAGCGCATAATACGAGGTGCCGTAGGTGAAGAGAAAGCAGGCGGCCTCGTCGAATGGCATCGCATCGGGGATGCGCCAGACCCGCGAGGCCGGACAGACCAGGTGCGAGGCGAAGCCGCCTGCGACCATCGGCAGGCCGAGCACCCGGTCGCCTTCGGCGAGGCCCTCGACTCCTTCGCCCAGCGCCTCGATCACGCCGCCGACCTCGCCGCCCGGCGCGAAAGGCCGCGGTGGCTTGAACTGATAGAGATCGCGGATGATGATCGTGTCGGGATAGTTCACCCCTGCCGCCTTCACCGCGATACGCACCTCGCCACGGCCCGGCTCTGGCGCGTCCGTTTCGACCAATTCCAGCGTCTCCGGTCCGCCCGGCGCCCGGCTCAGCATCGCCCGCATCGCATTCTCCAATGGCTTTCTCTAGCAGAACCAGACCGCGCGCCGCATTGCAATCGCCCGCCCCTTGCCAAGGCTCATCCCGCTTGCAATCCTCGCGCCGCAACCGGAGCCAGCCTTGACAGCCCAGCCCGATACCCGATCCGAGCGAGCGACCACGTGAGCGGCCCGGTCACCCTGTCGCAGCTCAGGGCCCTGGTCGGCCGGCCCGTCGGAACCTCGCGTTGGTTCCGCATCACGCAAGAGATGATCGACGCCCATGCCGAAACCTCGCAGGACCGGCAATTCATCCACACCGACCCGGTCCGCGCCACCGAGACGCCCTTCGGCACCACCGTCGCCCACGGTTTTCTCACGCTGGCCATGCTTTCCGCGATGGCCTACGACGCCCAGCCGGGACTGGAAGGCGAGACGATGAGCGTCAATTACGGCATGGACCGCCTGCGGTTCGTGGCGCCGGTCCCCGCCGGTGCCCGGATCCGCGGCCACTTCACGCTCGAGGCGCTGGAGGAGCACCGGCCCGGCGAGGTCACCACCACCTGGGGCGTCACCGTCGAGATCGAGGGCCGTGACAAACCCGCCCTTGTGGCCCGCTGGCTCAACCGGCACTACTTGGCCCCGGACCCCGCCCCTGCAGAGGATATCCCATGACCCGCGACGCCGTCATCGTCTCGACAGCCCGTACGCCCATTGGCCGGGCCTATCGCGGCGCCTTCAACGCCACGACACCGCAGGAACTTGCCGCGCACGCCATCCGCCACGCCCTGGACCGCGCCCAGGTTGAAGCGGCCGAGGTCGAGGACGTGATCCTCGGTGCCGCCCTGCAGCAGGGGTTCGCGGCGACCAACATCGCCCGCCAGACCGCGATCCGCGCCGGACTGCCGGAATCCACCGCAGGAATGTCGGTCGACCGGCAATGCGCCAGCGGCATGATGGCGATCGCGACTGCGGCGAAGCAGGTGATCCATGACGGCCTGCAGGTCGCGGTCGGCGGCGGCGTGGAATCGATCTCTCTGGTGCAGACGCCGGAGTTGCGCGTCTCTGCGGATCCGTGGTTCGCCGAACACCAGCCGGACATGTACATGTCGATGCTGGAAACCGCCGAGACGGTGGCCGACCGCTATGGCATCACGCGCGAAGAGCAAGACGCCTACGCCTTGCAGTCGCAGCAGCGCACCGCGGCGGCGCAGGAGGCGGGGCGGTTTGACGACGAGATTGTTCCGCTGACCACAATCATGAAGGTTCAGGACCGGGAAACCAAGGAGATCAGCGACCGCGAAGTGACGCTGGAGAAGGACGAGGGCAACCGGCCGGACACCACGCTCGCCGGTTTGCAAGGGCTGCAGCCGGTTTTCGCTGACGGCATCCAGATCAAGAAGGGCCGCTACATCACTGCCGGAAATGCCAGCCAGCTGTCCGACGGCGCCAGCGCCGCCGTGCTTATGGAAGCGGCCGAGGCCGAAAGGCGGGGATTGCAGCCGCTGGGCCGGTACATGGGCGTGATCGCCGTGGGATGCGCCCCTGACGAGATGGGCATCGGTCCGGTCTTTGCGGTACCGAAGCTTCTGGAGAGCCACGGGTTGTCGACCGATGACATCGGGCTGTGGGAGTTGAACGAGGCCTTCGCCGTTCAGGTGCTCTATTGCCGCGATCACCTGGGCGTCCCGGACGACCTGCTCAACGTCGATGGCGGAGCGATTTCCATCGGTCATCCCTATGGCATGTCCGGTGCGCGCATGGTCGGGCATGCCCTGATCGAGGGCAAGCGGCGCGGCGCCAGGTACGTGATCTGCACGATGTGCGTCGGCGGCGGCATGGGCGCGGCCGGGCTGTTCGAGGTGTTGTAATGGACCTGGGTATCACCGACAGTGTGCGCCCCCTGATTGCGCAGGTCTGCGACATGGTGACGAACGAAATCGAGCCGCTCGACGCCGAGTACCAGGCCGAGATCGGCAAGCATCCCTCCGGCGACCGGTTCCGCCATACCGAGCGGCAATTGGAGATCCTGGAATCTCTGAAGCGGACGGCCCGCGATCGCGGGCTGTGGAATTTCTGGCTGACCGATTCCGAGCGCGGTTTTGGCCTGACCACGGTCGAATATGCCTATCTCGCCGAGGAGATGGGCAAGGTCGGCATCGCGGCGGAGGTGTTCAACTGCAATGCGCCCGATACCGGCAACATGGAGGTGTTCGAACGCTACGGCACTTCGGCGCACAAGGAGCGTTGGCTGAAGCCGCTGCTGAACGGCGAGATCCGTTCTGCCTACCTGATGACGGAACCGGACGTCGCCTCGTCGGATGCCACGAATATTTCGCTGGCCGCGGTGCAGGACGGCGACAGCTGGGTTCTGAACGGCGAGAAATGGTGGGCCTCGGGCGCGGGCGATCCGCGCACCGCGGTCTACATCGTGATGGCATGCAGCGATCCGGACGCGCAGAAGCATCGGCGGCACTCGATGTTCGTCGTTCCCGCAGATGCGCCGGGCATCGAGGTTCTGCGCCCGATGCAGGTCTTTGGTAACGACGACGCGCCGCACGGGCACATGCATATCCGGTTCACGGATGTCCGGGTGCCCGCCGCCGACCTGATCCTTGGCCGCGGGCGCGGCTTCGAGGTGGCGCAGGGGCGGCTGGGGCCGGGCCGCATCCATCACTGCATGCGCGCCATCGGCCAGGCCGAGCGCGCGCTGGAACTGATGTGCCGGCGGTCGCTGGCGCGTGAGGCCTTCGGCAAGCCCATCGCAGAGCTGGGCGCGAATTACGACATCATCGCCAATGCGCGAATGGAGATCGAGCAGGCGCGGCTGTTGTGCCTGAAGGCCGCCTGGATGATGGACACTGCCGGCGTGCGCGAGGCGCAACCCTGGATCAGCCAGATCAAGGTGGTGGCGCCGCTGATGGCGCTGAAGGTGATCGACGAGGCAATGCAGGTGCACGGGGCGGCGGGGATCAGCCAGGACACGCCGCTGGCGCATATGTGGACCCATGTGCGCACGCTGCGACTGGCCGATGGCCCGGACGCGGTGCATCGCCGGCAGGTGGCGCGCGCCGAACTGCGCCGCTACACCAACCGGAACGGGTGAATGACGGCAGAGCAGGGTCTCGATACGGGCGCGGTCGACGCCTATCTATCGGCACATCTGCCGGGCTATTCCGGGCCGCTGATGGCGCGCAAGTTCTCCGATGGTCAGTCCAATCCGACCTTCCTTCTGGAAACCCCCGCGCGGCGCTATGTCCTGCGCCGCAAGCCGCCCGGACAATTGCTGAAATCCGCGCATGCCGTGGACAGGGAATACCGAGTGCAGAGCGCCCTGCAGGACACCGACGTTCCGGTGGCGCGAATGCATCTGCTCTGCGAGGGCGAGGACGTCATCGGGTCGATCTTCTACGTGATGGATCATGTGCCGGGCCGCATCTTCTTCGATCCTCGCCTTCCCGACCTGGCGAAGCCGGAAAGAGCGGATATCACCGGCGAGATGTGCCGGGTTCTCTCGGTTCTGCATGGCGTCGACGTGGACGCCGTGGGGCTGTCGGATTTCGGACCTCCGGGAAATTACTTTTCGCGCCAGACCGCGCGCTGGTCCAAGCAGTACAAGGCGTCGGAAACCGAACCGATCCCCGACATGGACCGGCTGATGGCTCGGCTGGAAGAGCGAATGCCAGAGGATGACGGGCGCCGCGCGCTGGTGCATGGCGACTACCGTATCGACAACTTGATCTATGCGCCCGACGCGCCGGACATCGCCGCCGTCCTGGATTGGGAGCTTTCGACCATCGGTCACCCGTTTGCCGATCTCGCCTCGGTCATCATGCAGTGGCAGTTGCCGGTCGGCCCGGAAGGGCGCGGGCTGGCGGGCGTGGACCGGGCGGAACTTGGCCTGCCGAGCGACGAGGAATTTGTCGCGGCATATTGCGAACGCCGCGGGATTTCGCGGATCGACGATTTCGGCTTTTGCCTGGCCTTCTGCTTTTTCCGCATGGCGGCGGTCCTGCAGGGCGTCAAGAAGCGCGCCCTGGACGGCAACGCCTCGAACCCGGACAAGGGCCTGAAGATGGGGGCCTACGTTCCGGTCTTCGCGAAACACGGGCTACAGGCGCTGGACCGGTGAGCGCGCGGTTCGAGGGGCGCGTGGTGATGATCACCGGTGCGGCGGGCGGGTTCGGCGCCGCCGCCGCCCGCAGGTTCGCACGAGAAGGCGCGCGACTGGTCCTGTCGGACCGCGACGGGCGGGGGTTGGCGGATCTTGAACGTGACCTGACGTCGTCGGCCGGCGACGTGAGGGCCGAGGCTGTCGATATCACGTCCGAGGCCGCCATCGCCGCCCATATCGACGGCGCGACAAAGGCGTGGGGCCAGATCGACGTCGCGGTCAACAACGCCGGCATCGGTCAGACCGTGGCACCATTGCAGGACCTGTCCGCCGAGGAATTCGATCGTGTCATGGCAGTGAACGCGCGCGGCGTCTTCCTGTGCATGAAGCATCAGTTGCCAGGCATGCTGAGGCGCCGGGCCGGCACGATCCTGAACGTCGCTTCGGCCGCGGGTCTGGTCGGCGCGGGACAGCTGAGCGGTTATGCCGCCAGCAAGCACGCGGTGGTCGGGCTGACCCGCTCGGCGGCGGACGAGGTGGCGCGGTTCGGCATTCGGGTGAATGCCCTGTGTCCGTCCTTTGCGCCGACGCCGCTGTTCGACACCATGGCGGACGAGATCGGCGACCGGCACGGAATGGGTCGCGAAGACGCCTATGGCCGCATCGCGTCCCGGATCCCGATGCGCCGGCTGGCCACGGTTGACGAGGTGGTCCAGGCGATGCTGTGGATCTGCGACCCGGCGAACAGCTTCATGACCGGCCAGGCAATCGCCATCGACGGCGGGCTGACCGCGATCTAGGGCGTGGGCAGCAACTGGTCGGCGAGACCGTCCATGCCGTCCGCCACGAAGTCCCAGTCTTCTTCCGCATTCAGATCCACGGTTTGCCCGGGCCCGTGTTCCGCCGGCCGCGCCACGAAGGCCGTCGCGAATCCCAGGGCTCGGGCCGCGCGCAAGTCGTCGTTATGCGCCGCGACCATCATGCATTCTGCCGGGGTGAGCCCCAGCGCAGCCGCCGAGCCGAGATACGTCTTTGGATCCGGCTTGTAGCTGCGCGTGAACTCGGCCCCCAGGATCACGTCCCACGGCAGACCGCTGAACCGCGCCATGTTCGCCATCAGGGCGATGTTGCCGTTGGACAGTGTGGCGAGGATAAAGCGCCGCCTGAGTCGCGTCAGGCCGGGGATACAATCGGGCCACGGCGCCAGCCGATGCCAGGCCCGGTTCAGATGGTCTATCTCGCCGTCATTCAGCCCGCTGATGTCAGATTTTGAAAGCAATTTCAGAAGGTTCTCGCGATGCAAAACATCGAGCACGACAAAGTCCCGCGCGCCGCTGCGGACGGCTTCCATTGCTGGCTGGTAGAGCGCCCGCCAGTCTTGCGTGAACTCGTCCCAGTCTCGCTCCACCCCGCGGGGCGTGAAGAAATCGCGCAATTCTCGGGACACCGAGCCGCGCCAATCGACCACCGTGCCGAACACGTCGAACAGCAATGCCTTGATGTCTGACGCCATGCGCCAACCTCCCTTGGTCCGCAGAGTGGGACGGTTCGCCGCCGGGCGCAATCCGCATGCGGCGAAGATTGGCGAAGCCGTGACGTGACGACGGCATTCCCGGCAGTGCCGGAACGGTGCTATCTGGACAGCAATCCACGGTGGGAGGGGTCATGCGACTGCATATAGACGGCGCGGAACACGAGGTGGACGTCGAACCGGACATGCCGCTGCTTTGGGTGCTGCGGGACGAGTTGGGCATCACCGGGCCAAAATACGGCTGCGGTATCGGCTTCTGCGGCGCCTGCACCGTGCATCTAGACGGCGTGGCCGCGCGCTCTTGCCAGATCGCGGCGGGGGATGTCGGCGACATCGCCATCACGACCATCGAAGGGCTCGGAACCCCGGATATGCTGCACGCGGTGCAGGCCGCATGGGTGCAGCACCAGGTGGCGCAATGCGGCTATTGTCAATCGGGGCAGATCATGCAGGCCGCGGCCTTTCTCGCCGCGATGCCCGATCCCACCGATGCCGATATCGACGATGCGATGTCGGGCAACCTGTGCCGCTGCGGCACCTATCCGCGGATCCGCGCGGCGGTCAGAACGGCCGCCGCGCTGCTGAGGACCGGCTGATGTCAAGGGCGGGAAAAATCGCGCGCCGCACGTTTCTGGTGGGCTCGGCAGCGGTGCTCGGGGGCGTCGCGTTCGGGACGTACAGGTACCTCGCGCCGCCGCGCAATCCGCTGCTGGACGGCCTGCCGGAGGGCGCGGCCGCGTTGACACCGCATGTCTTGATCACCGGCGACGCTGTGACCCTGATCACGCCGCGCGCCGATCTGGGGCAGGGCGCCTATTCGCTGCAGGCTGCCCTGATCGCGGAAGAACTTGATGTCGATTTGGAGCAGGTGCGGGTCGATCCTGGCCCGCCCAGCGTCGCCTATTACAATGGCGCCGTCGCGGCGGAGGGATTTCCCTTCGCGTCGACCGACGGCAGCGTGTTGGCGCGGGGCGCGCGCGGCTTCGGCGACGTGGCGGCAAAGCTCATCGGCCTGCAGGTCACCGGCGGCTCGTCCACGGTGCCGGACGCCTACCTGAAGCTGCGCGTAGCCGGCGCCGTGGCGCGCGAGACGCTGAAGGAGGCCGCGGCGCGCGAGGCTGGGCTCGATCGCTCCGCGCTGACGACCGCAAGCGGTAACGTGATCCTGCCCGACGGGACGCGGCGGCCCTATACCGGCCTCGCCGCCGCTGCGGCCGGGATCGATCCGGTGCGCAACGTCGACCTGCGGCCACCGGAGGATTGGCGTTATGTCGGGCGTGCCATGCAGCGCATCGACATTGTGGCAAAGTCCACGGGCCGTCAGGTCTATGGCATCGATCTGCGGCGCGCGGAGATGCTTTACGGCACGGTCCGCTCCAATCCGCGCATCGGCGGCGGTTTGCGCGGCTACGATGCCTCGGCGGCAGAGAACATGCGCGGCGTGCGCAAGATCGTTCCGCTGGAAAACGGTGTCGGCGTCATCGCCGACAATACCTGGCGCGCCTTTCAGGCCGTCGAGGCGATCGATTTCGACTGGGGGCCCGCACCCTATCCGGCGGACACCGAGGCAATGTGGGGGCGCTTGGAGCAAGCCTTGGCCGAGGAAAACCGCGACAGCCGGTTCAAGGACGAAGGCGACGTCGAGGCGGCGTTCGCGGGCGCCAAGGTCTTGGAAGCCGAGTACCGCGTTCCGCACCTGGCACACGCCCCGCTGGAGCCGGCAAGCGCCGTGGCGCAGGTGACCGCCGACCGC
>JAHELH010000351.1 GCA_024644285.1 Paracoccaceae bacterium
TCATCCTCTGACGGTCGGGCGCTTTTGTTTAGCGCGTGGCGATCGGCCCCAATGGTGTCATCGCCACACCAGCCAGAGGACGACCCATGACCTTCCAGGACCTCATCGCCCTTCACCGCCAAAGCCTGCGCAATCCGCTGCCGATCCCGGCGCAGCGCCGCAACCGCGTGCACCAGCCCCGTTCGCGCCAGGTCTATACCGATTGGGCGAGCATCTGAGGCCTTAGCCACGCCTGGCAGCCGATTGCCCGGAACCGCCGCACCGAAATGCGACCTGCGCGATTTCGCGGACGCTTCCGACGCGCTATACCGCGGCAAGCAGAGGTGGTTGAGGGACGGGGCATGGCATGAACGATTTTTCAGGACAGGTGGCGGTGGTGACCGGCGGCGCGCAGGGCATCGGCGGCGCGGTGGCGGACCGGCTGCGCGCGGGCGGCGCGCGGATCGCGGTCTGGGACCTTGACGCCGCCCTGGCCGAGGAAAAGGCGGCGAGCCTTGGCGGCGGCAGCTTTGCGGCCCGCGTCGATGTCGCGGACTGGGCGAGCGTGCAGGCGGCGGCGCAGGAAACGCTGACCCGGGCGGGGCGGATCGACATCGTGGTGAACGCGGCCGGGATCGCGGGAAGCAACGCACCGGTAGAGGATTACGCGGTCGACGAATTCGCGCGAATCGTCGCGATCAACCTCAACGGCACGTTCCATGTCAACAAGGCGGTGGTGCCGGCGATGAAGGCCCGCGGCTACGGGCGGATCGTCAATGTCGCCAGCGTCGCCGGCAAGGAGGGCAACCCGAACGCCAGCGCCTATTCCGCGTCGAAAGCCGGCGTTATCGGGTTCACCAAGTCGCTGGGCAAGGAACTGGCCGGGGAGGATATCGCGGTCAACTGCGTGACGCCCGCCGCGGCGCGGACGCGAATATTCGACCAGATGAGCCAGGAGCATATCGACTACATGCTGTCGAAGATCCCGCGCGGCCGGTTCCTGGAACTGGACGAGGCGGCGGCGATGATCGTCTGGCTATGCTCGACGGAGAATTCGTTCACCACCGGCGCGACCTTCGACCTGTCGGGCGGGCGGGCGACCTACTGAGGATTACTGCGCCATCTGGCGGTCGACCTCGGCCTCCTCGTTGATCATCGCCTGCAGGCGGCGGCGGAAGCGCAGGGGACCCCCGTCGATCGGCAGGTCGATATGCGGGCTGGTCTTTTCCTCCATGCCGATCTGAACTTCGTTCAATACCGCGCGGTCTTCCTCGAAGGCGTGGCGCACATCGTCGCTCATCATTTTCGACAGCGCGGCGTCGTCCGGGCGGATGTTGCGCAACTGGAACCAGTAATAGCGCGTGGTCCGCTCGGTGACCGGCGTCATGAAGTTGTAGCTGTCCATGATGAAGGTGTCGGGCGACAGTTTCCCGTCCGGCCCGCCGGTTCCCGCCGGCGTGAATACGGCGCGGATCCTGGCGTGACTGGGATAGCGCACTTCGTAATGCTGCAGCCGGTCGCAATTGCCGGAGAACCCGATCACCTTCTTGTAGAACGGCGCCGGTTCCACATCCATCATCCAGCGGTGGACGACGATGCCGTCCTCGGTTCGGGTGACCCGCAGCGGGGTGTCGCGGGTGGCGTCCTGCGCGAAAGAGCCCTCGTGCACCCAGGCCACATGGGTCGGGTCCAGCAGGTTGTCGCACATCAGCAGGTAGTTGCAGTCGAGTTCCATCGCCGCGCCGCGGTTGAGGCCCCAGGCCGGGTCGCCGAAATGCTCGATCTCGAAAATCTCGGACGGATCGGCCAGCGCCGGGTTGCCCATCCAGATCCACACAAGCCCGTATTTCTCGTGGCAGGGATAGGCGCGAACCTTGGCGTTCGATGGGATGCGCCCGCCGCCCGGCGCCCAGACGCATTGCCCGGCGCAGTCGAAGGTCAGTCCGTGATAGCCGCATTCCAGGTGGTCGCCCTTGCGGCGGCCTTTCGACAGGGGCAGCTTGCGGTGCGGGCAGGCGTCCTCCAGCGCGACGACCTCTTCTGCCTCGCTGCGGAAGACGCAGATCTTCTGGCCCAGAACGACGATCTGGCCAAGCGCGTCGGTCACCTCGTCGGCCCAGGCGGCGACGTACCAGGCGTTCTTGAGATACATGGACTATTCTCCCAGGATGCCGGGCAGGCGTAGCCCGTGTTCGCGGGCGCAGTCCAGCGCGATGTCATAGCCCGCATCGGCGTGGCGCATGACGCCGGTGGCGGGGTCGTTCCAGAGAACGCGTTCGAGACGGCGGTCGGCATCCTCTGTGCCGTCGCAGCAGATCACCATGCCGGCATGCTGCGAGAACCCCATGCCGACCCCACCGCCGTGATGCAGGCTGACCCAGGTGGCGCCCGAGGCGGTGTTGAGCAGGGCGTTGAGCAGGGGCCAGTCGGAAACGGCGTCGGAGCCGTCCTTCATCGCCTCGGTCTCGCGGTTGGGCGAGGCGACGGAGCCCGAATCGAGGTGATCGCGGCCGATAACGACCGGGGCGGCAAGCTCGCCGCTGCGCACCATCTCGTTGATCGCAAGGCC
>JAHELH010000068.1:0-5177 GCA_024644285.1 Paracoccaceae bacterium
CGCCCAGCACGCCGACCTTGTGGACCTTCTGGTCCGGCACGTCGGGCCGCGAGGCGCCCTTCTCCAGTGCCTCCTTGTTGATGAAGAGCGAGCGGATCATCGCGCTGGACGACGGGTTCAAGAGCACGCTGGTGAACCAGCGCGCCTCGATCTTCAGCGCGGTGTCGAAGGGCACCAGAGCACCCTCGTATGCCGCCGACAACAGCGCCTTGGCCGCCGGGTAAACCCCTTGCGTCTTGCCGTGCACCATCGCCGAGGCGCCGACATAGGTCATGAAGCCCTGCGGTGAATAGGGCGCGCCGCCGGGCATCTTGTAGCCCTTCTGGTCCCACGGCTTGACCAGGTCGGCATCCTTGGCCGACAGCACCCAGTCCTTCGCCTTGGCAAGCAGTTCCTCGGGGGCCACCACCTCGTCGATCAGCCCGGCGCGCTGCGCCGCCTTGGGATCGCTCAGCTTGCCCTCCAGCAGGAACGGCGAGGCCGCCATCGCCCCCATCTTGCGCACCAGCCGCGTGGTGCCGCCGGCGCCGGGGAAGATGCCGACCATGATTTCGGGCAGACCGATCTTGGCCTTCGGATTGTCGGCCGCGATGATCCGGTGGCAGGCCAGCGGGATCTCGAACCCGATGCCCAAAGCGGTGCCGGGCAGGGCGGCGACGATGGGCTTGCCGCCCTTCTGGGTCTTCGGATCCATCCCCGCCAGCTCGATCTTGCGCAGGATGCGGTGGGTTCCCATGATCATCTCGAAGATCGGCCGGGCCGGGTTCTGCGGATCGCTCTCCTTCATCTTCGCCAGCACGTTCAGGTCCATCCCCGCGGCAAAGCTGTCCTTGCCGGAAGTAACGATCACGCCCTCGACCGCGTCGTCGGCCAGCGCCTTGTCGATCAGCGCGTCAAGATCCAGGAACCCCTGCTGGCTCATCACGTTCATCGACTTGCCCTGGGTGTCCCAGGTGATCGTGGCGACGCCGTCGGCGTCGATCTCGTAGGAAAAATCGCTCATGTCTCGGTTCCTTTTTCAGGCAGATTGTCCGCGGGGCTGGGCACCATAAGCGGCCAGCGTGGATTGGTCAGGGCGCTGCTGATCGACACCGCCTTCCAGGCGCTGCCGTAGTGCCGGAGCGTCAGCTGCGAGGCAAAGGGCTTCACGATCCGGCTGCCGCCGGACATCATGTGCGTCACCGTGACCCCCGACAGAAGGTCGGCATCCAGCAGGTCGGCGGATTGCACCAGCCGCACATATTCGGTGATCCGCTGGCTTATCAGCGTCTCAACAAACACGTCGAAGCCCTCGCGCAGCCTTGCCTCGGTCTCGACGACGATGTTCGCCGCCTGGGTGACCAGGTTGAACGGCAGCGCCACGCCGCGGCGGTAGGTCTCCCAGTCGCCGGACAGGACTGCCGCGCCGATCTCGTCGACATAGCTCTGCAGAATCGTCACCGCGTCCATGTCAGGCCTCGCCTTCCGACCTGGCCGGCACGCTGGCGTGATCCCACGTAATGCGCTCTTCGCCATAGACGATGGCGGTGGGGGTGATGGCGGCAGGATCGTCCAGCGCCTCGGCCAGCACCATGACGATATCCGGCGCGCGGCTGGTGGTGCCATAGACCGGCGCGCCGCAGGTCGCGCAAAAGAACTTGCGCACGGTGAAGCCCGCCGCGCTTTGCCGGTCCCAGTGGGCTGGCCGGCCCTCGAGCGCGAAGGCCTCTGCGGCATGGGCGAACTGCGCGGCATGGTCCGACCCGGTCATCTGCTGGCAGTCGCGGCACTGGCAGATGAAGGCAAAGCGCGGCGCGCCGGTCGCGGTGAACCGCACCGCGCCGCAGGCGCAGCCGCCGGTCAGCACGCTCATGCACCACCTTCGAAGGGCGACCCGTCCCTGCGGGTGAAGTGATGGCCCCCGGCATCGGACACGACACGCATGTCGACATCGGAATAATGCGCCACCTCGGGCAGCTTGCGCGTGCCGACTACCACGAACCGCGCCGGTCCGCCGGACCTGTTCACGATGTGATGGCCATTCGCCTCGCCCTTCGGAAACGCGCAGCAATCGCCCGGCGAGAGCACGGTCTCGCCATCGTCGTCGATCAACGACGGTGTGCCTTCGATGACCACCAGGAACTCGTCCTGTTCCTCATGCCAGTGGCGCTGGCTGGACATCGCGCCCGGGGCCAGTTCGACGAGGTTGGCCCCGAATTGCGTCAGCCCCGACGGATCGCCCAGGGCCCATTGGCGGCGGCCCTCGAAGCCTTGGTCATACGCCGCGGGATAGCCAGAGCCGGTCCTGAAGGGCAGCGACGGGATGTCGATTCTTGGCATCACACCCGCTCGATAATGGTCGCCGCGCCCATGCCCGAGCCTATGCACAAGGTCGCAAGCCCGGTCTCCTTGTCGGACCGCTCCAGCTCGTCGACCAGCGTGCCCAGGATCATCGCGCCGGTGGCCCCCAGCGGGTGGCCCATGGCGATGGCGCCGCCGTTTACGTTGACCACTTCGGGATCGACGTCGAAGGCCTGCATGAAGCGCATCACGACGGCGGCGAAGGCCTCGTTGACCTCGAACAGGTCGATATCGCCGATCTCCATGCCGCTTTCACGCAGGATCTTCTCGGTTACCGGCACCGGGCCGGTCAGCATGATGGTGGGGTCGGTACCGATCTTGGCGGTCGACCGGATCCGGGCGCGCGGCGTCAACCCGTGCATGTCGCCGAACGCCTTGCTGCCGATCAGCACCGCGGCCGCGCCGTCGACGATGCCCGACGAATTGCCGGCATGGTGGATATGGTTGATCCGCTCTAGGTGCGGGTATTTCATTAGCGCGATCTTGTCGAAGCCCGGCATCGTCTCGCCGATATCCTTGAAACTGGGCTTCAGCCCGCCCAGCGACTGCATGTCGGTCTCGGGACGCATGTATTCGTCGTGATCGAGGATCGGCAAGCCGTTGATATCCTTGATCTCAATGACCGACTTGTCGAACCGTCCGTCGTCCCAGGCCGCCTTGGCGCGCTTCTGGCTGCGCACCGCCAGCTCGTCCGCGGCGTCGCGGGTAAAGCCGTATTCGGTGGCGATGATGTCGGCCGAGATGCCCTGCGGCACGAAGTAACTGCCCATGGCGATAGACGGATCGACGGCGATGGCCGCCCCGTCGCTGCCCATCGGCACCCGGCCCATCATCTCGACCCCGCCGGCGACATAGGCCTCGCCGGCGCCACCCTTGACCTGGTTGGCGGCCATGTTGACCGCCTCCAGCCCGCTGGCGCAGAACCGGTTGATCGACACGCCCGGCACGCTCTCGTCGAAGTCCCTAGCAAGGACCGCGGTGCGCGCCAGACAGCCGCCCTGCTCGGCCACTTGCGTGACGTTGCCCCAGATCACGTCCTCGATCGCGCGGGTGTCCAGACTGTTGCGGGTCTTGACCGCGTTCAGAACCTCAGCCGACAGCCGCGCGGCGGTGACCTCGTGCAGGGAACCGTCCTTGCGGCCCTTGCCGCGGGGCGAGCGGACGGCGTCGTAGATGAATGCGTCGGGCATGTCAGACTCCTTGGATAAGCTGCAGCGTGCCGGTCAGCGCCGCGATGGCCGCCACAAGGGCGGCGACGGCGATCGGCAGTTTCACGGGATAGAGACGGGCCAGCGCGGGATGCGCCGGGGTCAGGCGTCCCGGGATCAGCGTGCCGGCCAGAAGGATCGCGGTGCGCGGGATGCCGATCGAGATCAGCCCGGCCAGCGACAGCGCGACGACCGCCCCCCAGGCGACCATCGCCGCAGCCGCGTCGCCCGCGGGCGACGCGACCGCGCCCTGGGCCAGGCTCTGCGTGCGCTCCAGCCGCACCAGCGCCAGCGCGGCGGCGGCCGCGGCAAGGCCGAACGCTATGAGGGCGATCAGGATCATTCCGGCGGATACGCCTTCTGCATCAGGTCGTAAGGATGCTTCCAGCGCGGCTGTTCCGAAAGCCGGGTCAGCCAGGCGTCGATATGCGGCCACTCAGCGCGGTCGAAGCCGAAGGGCTCGGGATAGTAGAGATAGCCGCAGCAGGACAGATCGGCATTCGTCACCTCGTTCCCGACGATCCAGTCGCGCCCGTCGAGATGGGCGTTCAGCACTGCATAGGCGGCCTTCAGCCTGCCTTTCATGAACTCGATCACCGGCTGCGGACGCTTGTCCTCGGGAAGGAAGTTCATCAGGAACCGCGTCGTCCCGGCCTGGCTCGACAGCTTGTGATTGTCCCACAGGACCCAGCGCAGCACCTCGTATTTCCGGCGCCCCGTGCCGCCGAACTTGCCGGTCTTGTCGGTGACGTATTGCTGGATCGCACCCGACTGGGTCAGCCGGAAATCGCCGTCGACCAGCACCGGCGCCTCGCCCATCGGGTTGATCTGCGCACGGTACTCGTCGCTACGCGTGGCGCCCGCGAAAAAGTCGACATGCACCGGCTGCCAGTCCAGTCCCGACATCTGCAGGGCCAGCGCCGCCTTGTAGGAATTGCCGGATTCGCCGAAGCAATGCAGCTTGATGGTCATGACCTGCTCCTTTCCGCGCGCTCGAGGTTGGGGGTATTCCACCCCCAAGCCCCCGGAGGATATTTCAAAAGAGAAGAAGACCGGTAACCCGGCAGTAACCGGTCCCGATCCATCCTGGCATCGCGGTACAGGCTGGGAAGCCGATGACCGCAAGAGGAGAAGCCCCGCCGCGCCGGCAGCAAGCGAACCGGCCGGAGGGGTGGACCGGCGTTCCGGGATTCTTCTCTTTGCAAATATCCTCGCCGAAGGCGCGCCGCGCAGCGGCGCACCGGTCGACGGGCCCCCGGCCCGGCGAAACCGCTCTCGTACCGCGCCGTCATCATTGCCCCGTCTCCGCGAAGCCGCGCGCGATCAGTTCCTTCATGATCTCGTTGGTGCCGCCGTAGATCCTTTGCACCCGCGCGTCGGCCCACATCTCGGCCACCGCGTATTCGGCCATGTAACCGTAGCCGCCATGCAGTTGCACGCATTCGTCCAGCACCTCGAACTGGGTCTCCGTCAGCCAGTATTTCGACATCGCCGCCTTTTCGACGCTCAGCTTCCCCGCCATGTGCTCGGCGATGCACTGGTCGAGAAAGGCGCGCGCCACCGCGGTCTTGGTCTGGCACTCGGCCAGTTTGAACCGGGTATTCTGGAACTGCATGATCGGACCGCCGA
>JAHELH010000068.1:5277-9991 GCA_024644285.1 Paracoccaceae bacterium
AGCTTCCCCGCCATGTGCTCGGCGATGCACTGGTCGAGAAAGGCGCGCGCCACCGCGGTCTTGGTCTGGCACTCGGCCAGTTTGAACCGGGTATTCTGGAACTGCATGATCGGACCGCCGAAGGCTTCGCGCTCGTTGCAGTAGCGAATCGTGCGCGCGACCGCGCCCTCCATCGCGCCGACCGCGCCGCATCCGATGATCAGTCGCTCCTGCGGCAACTGGTTCATCATCTGGTAGAAGCCCTGGCCCTCCGCGCCGCCAAGGATGTTCTCGGGCGGCACCGCGACCTCGTCGAAGTACAGCTCGGACGTGTCCGAGGCATGCAGGCCCACCTTCTCCAGATTGCGCCCGCGCGAGAAACCCTCCGCGCCATCTGTCTCGACCACCACCAGCGTCGTGCCCTTTGCGCCCGCCTTGGGGTCGGTCTTGGCGGCGACCACGATGAGACCCGCATGCTGGCCGTTGGTGATGAACGTCTTCTGCCCGCTCAGCCGGTAGGCATTGCCGTCGCGCATCGCGCGGGTCTTGAGGTTCTGCACGTCCGAGCCAGCCGAGGGCTCCGTCATCGCCAGCGCGCCGACCAACTCGCCGGTGACCATCTTCGGCAGCCAGCGCTGCTTCTGCTCTTCTGTGCCGTAGGCCAGGATGTAGTGCGCCACGATGCCGGAATGGATGCCGTGGCCCCAGCTGGCGAGGTTGGCGCGCGAGCCCTCCATCAGGATCACTGCCTCGTGGCCGAAATCGCCGCCCGCGCCGCCGTATTCCTCGGGGATCGAGGGGCAGAGCAGTCCCAGCTCCCCGGCCTGCGCCCAGGTCTCGCGGTCCATCTCGCCCTGTTTGCGCCAGCGCTCGAAATGCGGCGCCCACTTGGTCTCGATGAACGACCGCGTCATCTCGGCGAGCATCCGGTGCTCGTCGGTCATCCAGGCGCTGCGGGTCTCGGTGAGGTCCTTCATCGCGGCGTCCTACTTCTTTCGCGCGTCGAGCTCGGAATTGAACAGGCGCAGCCGGGCGGTCAGGTTCTCGTGGTTCATCACGCTGTCGAAATGTTCGAACAGGAAGGACAGCGCCTCGCCCTCGTCGAGCCCGGCCTCGTGGGCGAAGCGGCGCAACCGGCGATAGCCGTCCTCGGTCATGGCGGCGTTGAACCGCCGGGTCAGGCGAAAGCGTTTCGGCATCGTAATCCCCCGGAACTTCTGCAAGGTGGGTTTCAACCCACCTCCCTTTTAGAACTGCGCCGGCTCCAGCGCCATCACCGGTTCGGCCCCGCTTTCGATTCGCGCCAGGTGCATCTTCGTCGCCGGCAGCATCCGCGCCATGTAGAAGCGGCCCGTCGCCATCTTCGCGGCGTAGAAGTCCGGATCGGTATTGCCGGATTTCAGCGCCGCGTCGGCGGCCTTGGCCATCCGCGCCCACATCAGCCCCAGGCAGACATGGCCGAAAAGGTGCATGAAGTCGTACGATCCCGCCAGCGCCGCGTTTGGGGTCTTCACCCCGTGCTGCATGAAGTACATGCCCGCCGCCTGCAGGTCCTTCGAGGCCGCCTTCAGCGGCTCCAGATAGCCCGCCTTCAGCGCCTCGTTGTCCTCGTTTTCCTTGATGAAGCCCTTCACCAGATCGAAGAACGCCATCACGTGCTTGCCGCCGTCCTGGGCCAGCTTGCGGCCCACCAGGTCCAGCGCCTGGATGCCGTTGGCGCCCTCGTAGATCATCGCGATGCGGGCATCGCGGGTGAACTGCGACATGCCGTGCTCCTCGATATAGCCGTGCCCGCCATAGACCTGCTGCGCCTGCACCGTCATGTCGTAGCCCATGTCGGTCAAGAACCCCTTGATCACCGGCGTCAGCAGCGACACCAGCCCCTCGGCATAGGCGTCGCCCGCTCGGTGCGAGCGGTCGACCAGGTGCGCGCCCCACAGGGCGAAGGCCCGCGCCCCCTCGGCAAAGCTCTTCTGTTCCATCAGGTTGCGACGGATGTCGGGATGCACGATCAGCGGGTCGGCCGGTCCGTCGGGGTTCTCGGCCCCGGTCACGGCGCGTCCCTGCAGCCGCTCCTTGGCATAGGCCAGCGCGTTCTGATAGGCGACCTCGGCCTGCGCCAGCCCCTGCACGCCGACGCCGATCCGCGCCTCGTTCATCATCGTGAACATCGCCCGCATGCCCTTGTGCTCTTCGCCCAAAAGCCAGCCCGTCGCCCCGTCATAGTTCATCACGCAGGTCGAGTTGCCGTGGATGCCCATCTTTTCCTCGATGGAGCCGCAGGTCACGCCGTTACGGTTGCCAAGGCTTCCGTCCTCGTTGACCAGGAATTTCGGCACGATGAACAGCGACACGCCCTTGATGCCCTCGGGCCCGCCGGGGATCTTGGCCAGCACCAGGTGGACGATGTTCTCGGCCATGTCGTGCTCGCCCGACGAGATGAAGATTTTCTGCCCGGTGATGGCATAGGACCCATCCTTCTGCGGCTCGGCCTTCGTGCGCATCAGCCCCAGATCGGTGCCGCAATGCGGCTCGGTCAGGTTCATTGTGCCGGTCCATTCGCAGCTGACCATCTTCGGCAACCAGCGATCCTTCTGCTCGTCGGTGCCATGCACCAGGATTGCGCTCGCCGCGCCGTGGGTCAGGCCCTGATACATGGCGAAGGCCTGGTTGGCCGACGAGAAAATCTCGTTGATCGCGATGCCCATGACATAGGGCATGCCCTGGCCGCCGTACTGTTCCGGCATGTCGAGCCCGGTCCATCCACCCTCGCGCACCTGGTCGAAAGCCTCCTTGAAGCCCTCGGGCGTGCGCACAAAGCCGTTCTCCAGCGTGCAGCCCTGCTTGTCGCCCACGGCGTTCAGCGGGGTCAGCATCTCCGAGGCGATCTTGCCCGCCTCGCCAATCACCGCGCCGGTAAAGTCGGCATCCATCTCGGCATAGCCGTCGATGGATTGCTCGGAAACGTTCATCACCTCGTGCAGGAGAAACTGGAATTCTTTTTCGGGGACGGTGTAGGTCGGCATGTCGCGGGCTCCCTGATGCGGCGCAATGGCTTATTCGGCGGCTTTGCCGGTCTTGAACGACGCGATCATCTGCGCCGCCCAATCCAGCTGTTCCTTCAGATCGACGATGGCATCGGTCAACTCGTCGCGCTGACGCTCCATCGAGGCAAGGCGCTCGCGGCCGATCTCGTAGGTGCGGGTCAGCTGCGTCTGCTGCTGGTCGCCCATGTCGTACAGGTCCAGAAGCTGGCGAATCTCCTCCAGAGAAAAGCCGAAACGCTTGCCGCGCAGGATCAGCTTCAGCCGGGCGCGGTCGCGCTTGGTGTAAAGCCGCTTCTGGCCCACCCGGATCGGGGCGAGCAATTCCTTCTGCTCGTAAAACCGCAGCGTGCGGGCAGTCACGTCGAACGCGTCGCACATCTGGCGGATGGTCATCGTGTCGGTGGTCATGCGATCAGGACCTCTCGTTTCGCGTCATGGGCATGATTTGCGTTTAAAGGGGCGCATCCGCAAGACGAGTTGACGTTTACGTAACCAGAACGTCACGTCATTTTGGCCCGGGTCCGCCTATTCCAGAGAGGCGGCCACCTCGTCGCGCAATTCCTGCAGGTCCTCGATGGTTTCGCCCAGCTGCGCGCGCTGGTCGCGCAGCACCTTGAGCTGGCGGTCGGCCATGTCGACGAAGGTCTGGAACTGCTCGCGCGTGCCTTTTTCCTCGTACATCTCCAGCCATTGCCGGATCTCCTCGAGGCTGAAGCCGAACCGGCGGCCGCGCAGGATCAGGGTCATCCGGGCGGTCTCGCGCGGGCCGTAGAACCGCGACCGGCCCTCCTTCTCGGGGTCCAGCAACTCGATATACTCGTAATAGCGCAAGGTTCTCGGCGTCACGTCGAACCTGGCGCACATTTCCTTGAAGCTCAGCTTCTGGTCTGACATCGCGGATTGGCCCCTTCGGCCCGACAAGGGTAGGACCGATACGCCGCGCATTCAATGGTTGCGAAGGACGCAGGGGCGGGGGTGGGTTGCGCGATCTTGCGCACCGCCGCCGTCCGGAATTCTGGGGCAGGGTGCGTGCCTGCACGCACCGCCGCCGTCAATTCATGAAGCCCGGGGCGAGGAAGAAGAACGTGTAGGCCACGATCATCGCCGGAACCGCCGAATATATCGTCGCGACCACCGCCGCCTTCGGGTTCAGCGCGATGGCAGGAAACAGCGCGTCGCCGTCGTTCGAGATCGCATTGCCGATCAGCGCGGCAAAGGGGATCAGGCCGTTGATGTACAGCGTCGTCACCAGCACCTGCGGCCCGCAGCCGGGGATGAAGCCCACGACGATGGCGATCAGCGGCAATAGCGGCGCGACGGTGGCGAAGGCCGATTCCAGGTCGACGCCGGCATAGGCCACGACATAGTCGTAGGCCAGGTAGGCGCCGATCACCCAGACCGAGATGAAACTGGTCTCCTCGGCCATCCGGGTAACGGCGCTGTCGCGGGAATTCGTCATCGCGTGCAGGGGCGAGGTCGCCCAGATGAACAGGCCCAGCGCGGTGCCGGCCAGCGCCAGCCACAGCACCGGCAGACCGAAGATCGTGGCGATCTCGACCTGGCCCAGCTGTGCCGCGCCGACGACCAGGCCGGGGACGGCCAGCGCCAGATAGCCCATGTCCTGCGGCCGGGTGCGGCCGATGAACGGCGCGAAGTCGCATTGTCCCGCCGTACTTGCGCGGAACTCG
>JAHELH010000352.1 GCA_024644285.1 Paracoccaceae bacterium
TCGATCAGGGTCGGGCGCGGTCCGCCCGCCGCGATGGTGTAATCGTAAAGCGCCCAGACCGGATCGACCACCGGCTTGCCGTGGCTGTCGATCAGCAAGGGCGCGCCGGTCTCGTCGGCATCCTCGTCGTGGCCGCCGAGATGGACCTCGCCCACCTGGTCGAGCGGGAAGGCGTCGATATAGGACCGGGCGTCGGTGTTCTGGTTGGTGGCCGAGACGAAGACGTTGTTGACATCCAGAAGCAGGCCGCAGCCGGTGCGCCGGGCGATTTCTGCCAGGAAATCGACCTCGGCCATCTCGCTTTCGGCGAAGGCCAGGTAGGTCGAGGGGTTCTCCAGCAGCATCCGCCGGCCCACTGTGTCCTGCACCTGGTCGATGTGGTCGCAGACGCGGGACAGCGTCGCTTGCGTATAGGGCAGCGGCAGCAAGTCGTTGAAGAAGTGGCTGTCGTGGGTCGACCAGGCGAGGTGCTCGGAAAAGCTCGCGGGGTTCAGCCAGTCCACCAGGTGCCTCAGCCGCGCCAGGTGGTCGGCGTCCAGGTCGCCCTCGCCGCCGATCGACAGGCCCACGCCGTGGACCGAGATCGGGAAGCGCTCGGCCAGGTGGCGCAGCTGAGCGATCGGCCGGCCGCCGTCGCCCATGTAGTTCTCGGCATGGATTTCCAGCCAGGCCACGGGACCGGGATCGGCCAGCAGCGCCTCGAAATGCTGCGGCTTGTAGCCGACGCCGGGGGCGTCTGGCAGGCGGTGATGGCGATGATGGGATGCGTCGAGCATTGTGTCTGCTCCGGTGCGGTAGGATGGGTTCGAAACCCACCCTACCGCATTTCTCGGGCGGCGTCTTACGCCGGCAGATCGCGCTCCAGCGCTTCCAGCGAGCCTTCGCGCGGCGTGCCGTCGGCCATGGCGGGCAGTTCGATCTCGGTGCAGGTGCCGGCGTCGACCAGCGTCCAGGCGTTGCCCTGATAGTCCACGGTCGAGGTGCCCGCGCAAGTGGTGCCGGGGCCCGCGGCGCAGTCGTTCTTGCCAGCCAGCGAAACGCCGTAGCACTTCTCCTTGGCCTGGGCATTGGCGGCGGTGGTCATGTGGCCGACCAGGGCGGCGGCGACGGCGCCGGCAACGGCAAGAGATTTGACATGAGTGGACATATCGAGAGTTCCTCCGAGATTTCTGTTTGCAGTGTCGCGTGAGTGCGATGACGAAATTCCTAGACTGGGCGACAACTCACACACCAATCACAGCCCCGTGTCCTACGGGGCTGTGAACAATTGAAACAAATCGGCACCGGAAGCCCCGGTCGGCCGGGAACACCATTCCCGTGCCGCGCAACGTAAACGATTGATGTTTCAGCTGTCCTTGGCAAGATCCGGCGGCGTCGCCTCTTGCTGCAATTGCGTCGCGATCTCGTTCAGGCCCAGGACCGAGGTCTGCTTTTCGCCCAGACGTCGCACCGTGACGGTGCGGTCCGCCACCTCTTTCATGCCGCAGGCCAGAATCACCGGGACTTTGCCGACCGAGTGTTCGCGGACCTTGTAATTGATCTTTTCGTTGCGCGTGTCGGCCTCGGCGCGCAGGCCCTGCGCGGCCAGCGCGGCCACCACCTCGTGCACGTAATCGTCGGCATCCGAGACGATCGAGGCCACCACCACCTGCCGCGGCGCCAGCCAGAACGGCAGCTTGCCGGAATAGTTCTCGATCAGGATGCCGATGAACCGCTCGAAGCTGCCCAGGATCGCGCGGTGCAGCATCACCGGGCGGTGCTTGTCGCCGTCGGCGCCGATATAGCTGGCGTCCAGCCGCTCGGGCAGGTTGAAATCCGCCTGGAACGTGCCGCACTGCCATTCGCGCCCGATGGCATCGGTCAGCTTGAAGTCCAGCTTGGGCCCGTAGAACGCACCCTCGCCGGGGTCGAGCTCGAAATCGTTGCGCACCGACAGGATCGCCTTTTCCAGCGCCTTTTCCGCCTTGTCCCAGACGTCGTCAGAGCCCACGCGCACCTCGGGCCGGGTCGAGAACTTGATGTCGAATTTCGGGAACCCCGCGTCGCGGTAGATCGAACTGAGCAGGTCGATGAAGGCCGCGCATTCGCTTTCGATCTGGTCCTCGGTGCAGAAGATGTGCGCGTCGTCCTGCGTGAAGCCGCGCACCCGCATCAGCCCGTGCAGCGCGCCGTGCGGCTCGTAGCGGTGGCACGAGCCGAACTCGGCCAGCCGCAGCGGAAGGTCGCGGTAGGACTTGATGCCCTGGTTGAAGATCTGGACGTGGCAGGGGCAGTTCATCGGCTTCAGCGCGTTGACGCGCTTTTCGTTGGCGTGCTCCTCGTCGATCTCGGTGATGTACATGTTCTCGCGGTACTTGTCCCAATGGCCGCTGGCCTCCCACAGCTTGCGGTCGACGACCTGGGGCGTCTTGATCTCGCGATAGCCGGCCGCGTCCAGCCGCCGGCGCATGTAATCCTCCATCTCGCGGTAGATGGTCCAGCCGTTGGGATGCCAGAACACCATGCCCGGCGCTTCCTCCTGGAAGTGGAACAGCTCCATCTCGCG
>JAHELH010000353.1 GCA_024644285.1 Paracoccaceae bacterium
AACAGCCCGATATTGACGCCGTTCACTCCGAACCGCGTGCCTTCCGCCGCGACCGCCATGTCGCAGGAGGCGACGAGCTGGCAGCCCGCCGCGGTGGCGATGCCGTGCACGCGGGCGATGACCGGCTGCGGCAGTCTCGGGATGGTCTGCATCATCCGCGCGCAGCGAGCGAAGAGATCGGCGAAATAGGCCGCGCCGCTATCCTCGGCCTGGCGGCCGCGGGTCATCTCTTTCAGATCGTGGCCGGCGCAGAACGCCTTGCCGGCGCCGCCGATCACCACCACCTTTATTGAACGGTCGTTCAGAAGCGCGTCGAACTCGGCCTGCAGCGCGGCCAGCATGGCGTCGCTCAGCGCGTTCAGGCTGTCCGGCGCGTTCAGCGTCAGATGCGCCACCGGGCCCCGGTCCTCGCGCAGAAGAATCGGCATCTTGTCCTCCGCTTTCATTCGGGACACATCTAAGCGGATTGGCGGGGCGGAGGAAGCATGGGGCTGAAAATGGATGCCGAGGCGCTGGCCGCCTTCATGGCGCGGGCCTTTCCGCAGGTGGCCGGCGACTTCGTCGTCGAGCGCGTCGCGCCGATGGAGATCACCGTGCGCATGGAGGTATCCGACCGTCACCTGCGCCCCGGTGACACGGTGTCGGGCCCGACGCTGTTCTCTCTGGCCGACGTGGCGGTCTACCTGGCGGTCCTGTCGATGATAGGGCCGCAGGCGCTGGCGGTGACGACGAATTGCTCGATGGACTTCATGCGCAAGCCCGCCCCGGGCGCCGATCTGCGCGCCGAGGCGCGGCTGTTGAAGCTGGGCCGCGTGCTGGCGGTTGGCGACGTGCTGATCTACTCGGACGGGGTCGAAGCCCCGGTAGCGCGGGCGACGCTGACCTACTCGATCCCGCCGGCGAGGGGGTGAACGGCGGTTTCTTCATGGGGTATATATATACCTTAATTGTAAAGCATTGAAATAAAATTAATTTTTCCGACTTCCTGCCCTTGACTGCGCCGCCGAAACCCTTAGAAACCGCGCATCCGAACGTATCCTGACCCGAGACCGACATGAAAACCTATACCGCCACCCCGGCGGACATCGACAAGCAGTGGATCCTGATCGACGCCGAGGGCGTCGTGCTGGGCCGCCTTGCCTCGATCGTCGCCAGCCGCCTGCGCGGCAAGCACAAGCCCAGCTTCACCCCGCATATGGATATGGGCGACAACGTCATCGTCATCAACGCCGACAAGGTGCAGATGACCGGCAAAAAGCGCACCGACAAGACCTACTACCGCCACACCGGCTATCCCGGCGGCATCAAGTCGAAGACCGCGGGCGAGATCCTGGAAGGCGCGCATCCCGAGCGGGTGGTGACGCTGGCGATCAAGCGGATGCTTCCGGGCAACCGGCTGAGCCGCAAGCAGATGACCAACCTGCGCGTCTATGCCGGCGCCGAGCACCCGCACGCGGCGCAGGAACCGCAGGTGCTGGACGTCAAGTCGATGAACACCAAGAACACCCGGAGCGCGTGACGATGGCCGAACAGATCAATTCCCTGGAAGAACTGGGCGAGGCCGTGGGCGAGGACATCGCCGGGGTGCAGGGCGCCGCGGAGACCGAGACGCCGCGCGAGCCGGTCCGCGACGAGCTGGGCCGCGCCTATGCCACCGGCAAGCGCAAGGACGCCGTGGCGCGGGTCTGGATCAAGCCGGGCTCGGGCAAGGTCACCGTCAACGGCAAGGAACAGGACGCCTATTTCGCCCGCCCGGTTCTGCAGATGATCCTGCGTCAGCCGTTCACGGTGTCGAACACCGAAGGACAGTTCGACGTGCAGGCCACCGTGCGCGGCGGTGGGCTGTCGGGCCAGGCCGGGGCCGTCAAGCACGGCATCTCGAAGGCGCTGCAGCTCTACGACCCGTCGTTGCGCGGCGCGCTGAAGGCGGCCGGCTTCCTGACCCGCGACAGCCGCGTGGTGGAGCGCAAGAAATACGGCAAGGCCAAGGCGCGCAAGAGCTTCCAGTTCTCCAAGCGCTAGGCTTTCGCACGCCGGTCCGCGAACGGCAACAAGGGTCTCGCAGCGCAGGCGCGGGGCCCTTTTTCTTGCGTCTAAATTGACCGATTCCGCCGCCGCACTCATGCGCGGGCGCTGAAATCCCAAGTCGTATCCGGCCGCCAGGGCATGCCTACCAGGCTGCCCTGATTTGCTGCCAATTCCGCAAGATCGACCACAAATTATCGGAAAATGAGCCGTAGATTGCCGTTGACCAGCCCATGTTTGGGCGCAATCGGGCGCTATTGATTGGGAAACCAACCAGGAAAAGTGCTCCGATGTTCAACTTCCATCCCATGCGCGCGCTCACGCATAGATTGCAGAGTCTGGCTACCCGCGAAGATGGCAACGCAACCATCGAAGCGGTCCTCTGGCTGCCATTCTTTCTTGCCGCGTTCACCTTCGTCGCGGACACGACGATGATCATGCACAACCAGTCCGCCATGCTGCGGATTGTCCAGGACGCCAACCGCGCCCTGTCGATCGGCAAGTTCCAGTCCGAGAA
>JAHELH010000354.1 GCA_024644285.1 Paracoccaceae bacterium
CGTAGCGGGACTTGGCGGCACGGGCGAGGCTTTCCTCCATCGCCTCGACCACGAGCCCCGGGTCGATCATCTTTTCGCGCGCGACGGCCTCGGCGGTCTGCAACAGTTCCAGCTGGTTGGCGGAGGTGATGGCCATGTCTGTCTAGTCCTTCTGGTCGGGAAGACGCGCGTCGTCTTCGCTGTCGATGATGGTTTCAATTTCGTCGAACTGGCTTTCGTCGATCTCGCCCGCATCCTTGCGGACTTTCAGCATGTCGCGGATCAACTCGTCGGTCAGCACCAGCTTGGCCTCGGTCAGCCAGTCGAATTGCAGACCGATGGTGCCTTCGGCGATCTCGATCAGCACCTCGGACCCTTCGGTGCCGGCGAGCGTGCCCTTGAAGCGGCGGCGGCCGTCGATCATCTCGGCGGTCTCGAGCTTGGCCTCGTAGCCTTCCCAGGTGTCGAAATCCTTTAGCCGGGTCAACGGGCGGTCGATGCCGGGGCTGGAGACCTCGAGCGTGTAGTTGTCCTCGATCGGATCCTCGACATCGAGGATGGCGCTGACCGCGGTCGAGATCCGGGCGCAATCGTCGACCTCGATGCCGCCATCGGGGCGTTCGGCCATGATCTGCAGGGTCCGGGTCTTGCCGGCCATCAGCCGCACGCGCACCAGTTCGAAGCCGAGGTCTTCGATCACGGGGGCGATGATCTCGGCGATGCGCCGGTCCATCGAGGCTTTGGCAACGAGGTCGCTCATATTTCCTTCAGGCACAAAAAAACGGGCGCGCGGCCCGTTCGTCTTACCGGTGGAGCGCTGGGGGTGGAGGCCAGCGCGCCGCTTTTGAGGGGGTATATAGGGGCGAATCAGGTGGACCGCAAGAGCCGACTGACGCCGCGCCGCGCCGCATTATTGGGTGCGCCATCCCTTGTCGCGGTGCGACCCGTCGCACCAGGGCTTGTTGCCCGACATCCCGCAGCGGCAGAGGACGTATTTGTCGCGCGTCGCGCCCTCTCCCGCCGCCGGGGCGTCGATCCGTGGGCCTGTGATCCAGTAGGGGCCGTTTTTCTGCACCGCGATCTCGGCGCGGTCGGGCAGAAGATGTCCGCGCCCGTCCAGTTGCAGCGCGCCCGAGGGACAGGTGGCGATGACCGTCTCGATCTCGGCCACGCTGCCCTCGTCGGGCTGCACCCAGGGGCGCTTCGTGGCGTCAAAGACATGCGGGGCTAGGCGGTTGCATTCGGCGGCGTGGCTACAGAGCCGTGGATTGTAGAGCACGGTGACTTCGGCGCCTTCATAGGGCAGAAGGACGTCCTTGCCCGCCGGCTTGCCGCCGCGGCTTTGAAAGCCGTTGGTCTTGTGGCTGCCGTCGCAGAACGGCTTGTTCTTCGAGCCGCCGCAGCGGCACAGCGCCATCACCGGCTTGACCTCGATCTCTTCGCCGTCGGGGCCGGTCATCCGGTGCAGCCCCTTGACCACCAACGGGCCGTTTTCGCGTTCCTCGATGGTGGGTCTCTCGATCATGGCGGGCTCCTACTTGCCGCGGTCAGGGTAGACAGGCTGACCCGCTCGCGCAATGCGCGATGCCGTGCCGCACCGCTGCACAAGCTTCGGCCACTGCCCTCGGCTGTGCTATGATGCGGCGGGACGATCAGGCAAAGGGGGCTTCGCCATGCTGTTCCGGCAACTTTTCGACAAGACGTCCAGCACCTACACCTACCTGATCGCCAGCCGGTCCGGCGGCGAGGCGCTGCTGATCGACCCGGTGCTGGAGCAGACCGGGCGGTACCTGAAGCTGCTGGAAGAGCTGGATCTGAAGCTGGTCAAGGTGATCGACACCCATATCCACGCCGACCATGTCAGCGCCATGGGCAGGCTGCGCGACGCCACCCGCTGCGTCACGGTGATGGGCGAGCAATCTCCGGCGGATGTGGTCTCGATGCGGGTCAGCGACAACGAGCGGTTGACCATCGAGGGGCTGGCGCTGACCGCGCTCTACACGCCGGGGCATACCAGCGAGAGCTACAGCTTCCTGATGGACGACCGGGTGTTTACCGGCGACACCTTGCTGATCCGCGGCACCGGGCGCACCGATTTTCAGAACGGAGATCCCTACGACCAGTACGAGTCGCTGTTCGGCCGGCTCTTGAAGCTGCCGGAGCAGACGATGGTCTACCCGGCACACGACTATAAGGGCGACACGGTCAGCACCATCGGCGAGGAGAAGGCGTTCAATCCAAGGTTGCAGGCGCGCTCGGCCGAGGAATATGCCGAGATCATGAACAATCTGAACCTGCCGAACCCCAAGATGATGGACGTGGCGGTGCCGGAGAACCTGAAGGTCGGTCTGCAGATGGAGGCGCAGCACCGGGTACCGGCGGTCGAGGTCGAGCAACTGCTGGCCGCCTGGCCGCAGATCGACGGCCAGCTGGTCGACATCCGCGAGGAAAGCGAGCGGCGGCGCGACGGGGCGATCCCGGGATCGATGCATCTGCCCTACGGCCAGTTCGAGACCTATTGCGAGGCGACCGGCCCGCTGAAGAGCCTGGAGCG
>JAHELH010000355.1 GCA_024644285.1 Paracoccaceae bacterium
GCGCTGGTGCTGGTGGTCTCGGCCGGGCTGGTGCGCTCGGGCGCGGTATTTCTGATCACCCGCACGCTGGTCGACAGCACCCGCTCGCTGGGCAGCCACATCGCCATCATGGGCGGCATCGGCGCAGTGCTGTCGGCCTTCATGAACAACGTCGCGGCGCTGGCGCTGCTGATGCCCGTCGACATCCAGACGGCGCGCAAGGCGGGGCGCACGGCGTCGTTGTCGCTGATGCCGATGTCTTTCGCCACCATTCTCGGCGGCATGGTCACGCTGATCGGCACGCCGCCCAACATCATCATCGCTTCGATAAGGGCCGACACACTCGGTGCCCCGTTCCAGATGTTCGACTTCGCGCCCGTGGGAGGCGTCACGGCGCTGGCGGGGCTGATCTTCGTGGCGCTGATCGGCTGGCGCCTGATCCCGCAGCGCGACGATGCGGCCAAGGCGGCCACGATGCAGGAGTTTGGCGAATACATCGCCGAGCTCACCGTGCCCGAGGGTTCGAAACATGTCGGCAAGCGGCTGTCGGACCTGTACGACGTGGCCGAGAAGAACGACGTGGCGATCCTGGGCATGGTGCGCGGTGGTCAGCGACGCTATGGCATGCAGCGCAACGCCACCCTGCGGGAGAACGACGCGCTGGTGCTGCAGGCAACGCCGGAGGCGCTGGACGAATTCCGCGCGGCGCTATCGCTGGCCTTTGCCGACCCCGACCGCGAGGCCAACCTCAAGGCAGACGGCAACGGCCTGTCGAAGATCGAGGTCGTGGTGCCCGAGGGCGCGCGCATCGCCGGCAAATCTGCCGCCGCCATCGGGCTGAACTGGCGGCGCAGTACGGTCCTGATGGGCATTTCGCGCGCCGGTGCGCGGATCCGCAGCCAGGTGCGCAAGACCACCGTGCACCCCGGCGACATCCTGCTGCTGCTGGTGCCGAAGGGGTCCGAAACCGACGTGACCGAATGGCTGGGTGCCCTGCCCCTGGCCGACCGCGGCCTGTCGGTAACCCAGGACAGCAAGACCTGGCTGGCCATCGGGCTGTTCGCGGGAGCGGTGGCGGCGGCCAGCCTCGGACTGATCTATCTGCCCATCGCGCTGGGCTGTGTGGTGGTGGCCTATGTGCTGACGCGCATCGTGCCTCTGGGTGAGCTTTACCAGCACATCGAGTGGCCCGTGGTCGTGCTGCTCGGTTCGATGATCCCGCTGGGCGCGGCGCTCGAGACCTCGGGCGGCACGGAACTGATCGCGGGCGGGCTGGTGGCGCTGACCCAGGGCTATCCCGCCTGGGTGATCCTGACGGTGCTGATGGTGGTGACCATGACGCTGAGCGACGTGCTGAACAACACCGCCACCACGATCGTCGCGGCCCCGGTGGGCATCCAGATGGCGCAGAGCCTCGGCGTCAGCCCCGACCCCTTCCTGATGGCGGTGGCGGTGGCGGCGTCCTGCGCCTTTCTCACGCCCATCGGCCACAAGAACAACACGCTGATCCTGGGGCCCGGAGGCTACCGTTTCGGCGATTACTGGCGCATGGGGCTGCCGCTCGAGATCCTCGTGGTGGCCGTGTCGATCCCGTCGATCCTGGTGTTCTGGCCGCTCTGAAAAGCCGGGCAAGTCTCTTTCATCTGGCCCGAAATACCTCGGGGGGAGGCCGCAGGCCGGGGGGCGGAGCCCCCGACCACCGCGACGCCGGAGGCGGCGCAGACAATCGGGTGACGCGCAAGGCGCGTCGCAATTCGGTCAAAGCGGCCAGATCATCGGGATCAGCAGCGAGGCGGTCACCCCCAGCATCAGGTTCAGCGGAATGCCTACGCGCATGAAATCGGTGAACCGGTAGCCGCCGGGGCCGAAGACCAGCATGTTGGTCTGATAGCCGATGGGCGTGGAAAACGCCGCCGAGGCGGCGAACATCACCGCCACCACCAAGGGCCGCGGGTCATAGCCAAGGGCGATGCCCAGCTCGATCGCGATAGGGGTGAAGATCACGCCGACGGCGTTGTTCGACACCAGCTCTGTCAGGGTCGAGGCCAGCACGTAGATCACCAGGATCACGACGAAATCCGGCAGGTCGGTCATGAACGGGGCGATGCCGCCCACCAGCAGGCTGACCGCGCCGGAGGCCTCGAGCGCCGTGCCGACCGCCAGCATCGCGAAGATCAGTGCCAGCAACCGGCCCTCGACGAAAGAGAACGCCTCGTCGGGGTCGATGCAGCGCGTCAGCAGCACCACCGCCACCGACACCACCGCCAGCGCCAGGATGGGCGCGACGCCCAGCGCGGCCAGGATCACGATGCCCGCCAGCGCGCCGATGGCGATGGGGGCGTGGCGCCGCCGGTAGGCCTTGGCAGTGGGGCGGGCGATGTCGACGAGGTCCATCTCGGCCGCCAGGCGCGCGATCTCTTCCGGCCCGCCCTCCAGCAGCAGCGTGTCGCCGACCCGCACCACCACGTCGTCCAGCTGCCGGCCGATATTCTGGTTGCGCCGGTGCACCGCCAGCACGTAGACGCCATAGCGCCGCCGCAGCCGCATC
>JAHELH010000356.1 GCA_024644285.1 Paracoccaceae bacterium
TGCCGGCAATGCGCGGATCAAGGCGCATTTCGCCGCGCGCCACAGCGGGCTTCCCGCCCTGTCCGATGACAGCGGCATCCAGGTCGACGCGCTGGGCGGGGCGCCCGGGGTCCATACCGCGAACTGGGCGGAAACCGGCAACGGGCGCGATTTTGCGATGGCGATGACCAAGGTCTGGAACCTGCTCGAGGAGAAAAACGCAGCGCGACCCAGAACCGCGCGCTTCTGCTGCACGCTTTGCCTTGCCTGGCCCGACGGCCATGATGAGCTGTTCGAAGGCAGCGTTGAAGGCCAGGTCGTTTGGCCGATGCGCGGCACTCGCGGGTTTGGCTTCGACCCGGTCTTTCTGCCCGACGGCGAGACCGAAACATTTGGCGAGATGGACCCCGCGAAGAAGCACGGGATGAGCCACCGCGCCGACGCCTTCGCGAGACTGGTCGCGGGCTGCTTTGCCTGAGAACTGGCAATCCGCCGGTTTCGGCCTGTATGTCCACTGGCCGTTCTGCCAGGCCAAGTGCCCTTATTGCGACTTCAATTCCCACGTCGTCGACGCATATGACCAGACGCGGTGGAAGCGCGCCTATCTTTCCGAGATTTCCCGCATCGCCGAAAAGACCCAGGGGCGGGTCCTGCAATCGATCTTCTTCGGGGGCGGCACACCCAGCCTGATGGACGCCGAGGTGGTCCGAGCGGTCATCGAGGCAGCCAATTCAACCTGGACGCCGGCCAACGATCAGGAAATCACGCTCGAAGCCAATCCCTCCTCGGTGGAGGCCGCCCGGTTCGCGCAATACCGGTCCGCCGGTGTGACCCGCGTCTCGCTCGGGATCCAGGCGATTAACGATTCCGACCTGAAGGCGCTCGGTCGCCTGCACACCGTCAAGGACGCGCTGGCGGCGCTGGACGTCGCGCGTTCCCAGTTCGATCGCGTGAGTTTCGACCTGATCTATGCACGGCAGCACCAGACGCTCGGGGACTGGAGGGCAGAGTTGAGGCGCGCGCTGGCGTTCGGTCCCGATCATCTGTCGCTCTACCAGTTGACCATCGAACCGGGCACCGCGTTCGGCGCTCGGCTCGCGCGCGGCAAGCTGCCGGGGCTGCCGGACGAAGACCTCGGCGCGGACCTGTACGCCTGCACCCAGGAGCTTTGTGTGTCCGCCGGATTGCCCGCCTACGAGATCTCGAACCATGCGCGCCCTGGGCAGGAATCGCGGCACAACCTGATATACTGGCGCGGTGGCGACTACGCCGGAATCGGGCCCGGCGCCCATGGTCGCCTGACGCTGGAAGGCGTGCGCCTGGCGACCGCCACGCCGCTTTCGCCAAGCGAGTGGCTGGACGCCGTCGAGCGGAAGGGAACCGGAGAAAGTCCACGGCTCGCCCTGGGCCCCGAGGATCGGGCGGCGGAGGACCTGATGATGGGGCTGCGTTTGCGGTCGGGCGTCGACATGGCGCGACTGCAACCCTTGGCGGCATCGAAATCCTTCGCTGAAAAGTCGGCCGAGCTGGAGGGCCTTGGACTGATCCGGATCGCGGACGGGCACCTGGCCGCGACCGAACGTGGCCGCCCGGTGCTGAACGCCATCCTCCGGGAATTGCTGCCGGGCTGACCCTATTCGCGGCCCTGCGACAGCGCCTGGCACAGCCGGTCCAGCTGGTCCAGATCGGCGTACTCGATCGTCATCCGGCCCGACTCGCCGCCCGGCTTGTGATCGATCCGCAGCTGCATGCCCAGCGCGGCCGACAAATCCTGCTCCAGCGCGCGGGTGTCGGCGTCTTTCTTCGGCGCCTGCGAGGGCTCTTTCTTCTCGGCGGCCGGTTTCTTGGCAAGCTTTTCGGTTTCCCGCACCGACAGTCCCTTGGCCACGACATGCCGCGCCAGCTTCACCGGATCCTCCGTGGTGATCAGCGCCCGGGCATGGCCAGAGGTCAAAGCGCCCTCCCGGATCATCCGCTGCACCTCGTCGGGAAGGTTCAGCAGGCGCAGCAGGTTGGCGATATGGCTGCGGCTTTTGCCCAGTGCTTCTGCAATCTTCTCTTGCGTGTGCCCGAACCGCTCCATCAACTGCCGGTATCCCGCCGCCTCTTCGATGGGATTCAGATCGGAGCGCTGGATGTTCTCGATGATCGCGACTTCTAGGACCTCGGTATCGGTGTACTCCCTGACAATCGCGGGCACCTCGTGCAGTTGCGCCGCCTGCGCCGCGCGCCAGCGCCGTTCGCCGGCGACGATTTCGTAACGCCCGCTATCGCCCGCCTTCTTGCGCAGGATCAGCGGTTGGATGATCCCCTTTTCCCGGATCGATTCGGACAATTCGCGCAGATCGTCCTCGGCGAAATCGCGGCGCGGCTGTGTCGGGTTGGGATCGATGCGGTCGACCGGAATCCGGCTTTCCACAGCAACGCGCGGGGCCTGCGCGGGATCCGCCTGCGTCGCCGCGGGCGCCACGTCTGCCATCAGGGCAGACAACCCGCGGCCGAGGCCCCTGCGTTCGTTCTTTTTCTCGGCCATGCTACG
>JAHELH010000357.1 GCA_024644285.1 Paracoccaceae bacterium
TTGCCCCGCGCCGGGACCAGCGCGGGGCAAGCCGTTTCGAAACGGCTTGCGCCCCCGTCGCGCTAGGCCTCGCCCCGCAGATAGCCCACCAGCGCCCGGGTCGAGCCGTCCTTGCCCTCGGCGCTCTTTTCGCCCGCCAGCACCGGTTCCAGCGCCAGCGCCAGTTCCTTGCCCAGTTCCACGCCCCACTGGTCGAACGAGTTGATCCCCAGGATCACCCCCTCGGCGAAGACCCGGTGCTCGTAGAGCGCGATGATCTGGCCCAGGATGCGCGGCGTCAGCCTGGGGTAGACCAGCGTGGTGGACGGCCGGTTGCCGGCGAAGACCCGGTGGCTGGCCTGCCGCTCGAGCTCCTCGCCCTCGAACTTGCCCGCGACCTTGGCGCGGGCCTCGTCCAGGGATCGGCCGCGCATCAGCGCCTCGGATTGCGCCAGGCAATTTGCCTGCAGCAATCGGTGCTGGTGCGCCAGGTCCGGCTCGTGACCCTCGCGGCCGACCATGAATTCGCACGGGATCACCCGCGTGCCCTGGTGGATGAGCTGGTAGAAGGCGTGCTGGCCGTTGGTGCCGGGCTCGCCCCAGACCACCGGGCCGGAATGCATCTCGAGGTTCGAGCCGTCCATCGCCACCGACTTGCCGTTGCTCTCCATCTCGAGCTGCTGCAGGTAGGCCGGCAGGCGCGCCAGCCGCTGCTCGTAGGGCAGCACCGCGCGGGTCGCATGGCCGCAGACCTGGTTGTGCCACAGACCCACCAGCGCCAGCATCAGGGGCATGTTGTCGGCGCCCTGCGCGTCGCGGAAATGCGCGTCCATCGCGGCCCCGCCGGCCAGGAATTCGCGGAAATCGCCCGGCCCGACGGCCAGCATCAGCGACAGCCCGATCGGCCCCCACATCGAATAGCGGCCGCCGACCCAGTCCTCGAACCCGAAGACCCGGGACGGATCGATGCCGAACGCGGCGGTCTTCTTCAGGTCCGACGACAGGGCCGCGAAATGCGCCCCGGCGGTGTCGGCCCCGACCTTGGCGGCGATCCAGTCGCGCGCGGTCGTGGCGTTGGTCATCGTCTCGACGGTGGTGAAGGTCTTCGACGCGACGATCACCAGCGTCGCGGTCGGGTCGAGCCCCTTGATGATGTCGGCGATATGCGCGCCGTCGACATTCGAGACGAAGTGGCAGCGCGGCCCGTCATGGTAGGGCGCCAGCGCCAGCGTCGCCATCGCCGGGCCCAGGTCGGAACCGCCGATGCCGATATTGATCACGTCGGTGTAGCGGCCGCCGCCGGGCGGACGGATCTTGCCCGAGCGCACCGCCTCGGCGAAGTCTTCCATCCGGCCGACCGTGTCCCGGACGCCGGGCATCACGTCCTTGCCGTCGACCTCGACCGCGCCGCCGTCGAGGTTGCGCAGCGCGGTATGCAGCACCGCGCGGCCCTCGGTCTCGTTGATCTTGTCGCCGCCGAACATCGCCGCGCGCCGACCGTCCAGATCCGCTTCGGCGGCAAGGCCGACCAGCAGGTCGCGGGTCTCGGCGTCGATATTGGTCTTGGAATAGTCGAAGCGCATGTCGAGCGCCGAGACAGAGAACGCCCCGGCGCGGCCCGCATCGTCGAACAGAGACAGGATCTTGCGGTCCTTGACCTGTCCGTGCCGGTCATGAAGGTCTTGCCATCCCATGATCTCTACTCCGCCCAGTGAACCGTCGCCCCGGCCAATACCGCATGGATCGGGGCCTGCATAGGATCGCGCAAGTGCTGCGCCCGCTCCAGCGCCGCGCGCTTGTCGGCCCCGGTGATGACCACGTGTTTCGACATCGCGTCGTTCAGCACCCGCGCGGTCAGGGTCACCCGCGGCTCGGGCGCGCCGGGGGCCCGCATCGCCATCAGCTCGGGCGCCTCGTCATCCAGCGCCGCGGCCAGGTTGTCGGCGCCGGGGAACAGCGACGCGGTGTGCATGTCGGCCCCCATGCCCAGCAGCAGGACCGAGATCGGCATCTGCGCCCGGACCCCTTCCGCCAGTTCCTCCAGCCGGTCCTCGGGTCTCGGCGCCTCGGCATAGAGCGGCACCAGATGCGCCGCGGCGGCGCGTTCGACCAGCAGGCGCTGCCGCAGAAGCGCGGTGTTCGAGCGGGGCGAGCTTTCCGGCACCCAGCGCTCGTCGGTCAGCATCACGTAGACCCGATCCCATTCCAGGTCCGCCGCACAGAGCGTGTCGAAGATCGGCCCCGGCGTGGTACCCCCCGGCACCGCCAGCGAGGCGGTGTCGTGGTTCATCAGCGCGCCGTTGAGCTCGCCGGCCAGGATGTTGGCAAGGTCGATCGCCATCATCTCCTGGTCGGGATATTCGATCAGTTCCATCTCGCCTCACTCCGCGATGTCGCGCCAGCGCCGGCCCTCGCTGTACATCATCACCAGCGAATCCTCCGGCCCCGCCGAGCCCGGCTCGTACAAGCTTGGCCTGTCTTCGCGTTTCTGCCAAGCGGCGATGATCGGATCGGTCCAGGCCCAGGCCGCCTCGACCT
>JAHELH010000358.1 GCA_024644285.1 Paracoccaceae bacterium
CGGGTGCTGATGGTGGGCGACGGGCTGAACGACACCGCCGCCCTGGCCGCGGCGCATGCCTCGATCTCGCCGGCCAGCGCGCTGGAGGCGACGCGCGTGGTCTCGGACATCGTGCTGCTGGGCGGCTCGCTGGCGCCGCTGGGCGACACGCTGAAGACCGCCCGCAGCGCCACCCGGCGCATCCGCGAGAACTTCGCCATCGCCGCCGCCTACAACGCCGTGGCGATCCCGGTCGCGCTATTGGGCTTCGCCACGCCGCTCGCCGCCGCCCTGGCGATGTCGACCTCGTCGATTACCGTGTCGCTGAACGCGCTGCGGCTGAGGTGACGCGATGAACGTGCTGGCCTACCTGATCCCGGTCTCGCTGATCCTCGGCGGCCTGGGCCTCGCCGCCTTCTGGTGGACGCTCAGGGCGCGGCAATACGACGACCCCGACGGCGACAGCCAGCGCATCCTCAGCGACGATCACGACGACGCGCCGAAGCCCTGACGCGCGGGCACGGCCCTGTTATCCTGCCCGCAACGGAAAGGGGTTTCGATGCGGACATACGACGGGATCTTCGCCATCGCCGCCGAGCGCAAGGGCGGAAGGGACGCGCTGGAGGCGCTGCTGGAGCCGCCGCCGCCGGGCGCGGAGGTCGCGGCGATGCCCGACGACCGCTGGCTGGCGCTGTTTTCCAGGCATGTTTTCAGCGCAGGCTTCAACTGGAAGGTCATCGAGGCCAAGTGGGACGGGTTCGAAGCGGCGTTCCACGGCTTCGACCTGGACCGCTGCGCGATGATGGACGACGACTGGTTCGACCGGCTGCTGCAGGACACCCGCATCGTGCGCAACGGCGCCAAGATCGCCTCGGTGCGCGACAACGCGGTGTTCCTGAAGGCCATCGCCGCGCAGCACGGCTCGGTCGGCAGGTTCATCGCCGGCTGGCCGAAGGACGATTATGCCGGCCTGCTGGCGCTGCTCGCGAAAGAGGGCAGCCGCCTGGGCGGCACTACCGCGCAATACGCCCTGCGCTTCGGCGGTGCCGACGGCTACGTGCTGTCGCGCGACGTGGTGGCGCGGCTGATCGCCGAGGGCGTGATCGACAAGCCGCCCACCTCGAAGACGGCGATGGCACAGGTGCAGGCGGCGTTCAACGAATGGGCCGCGCAGTCCGGCCGGTCGCTGAAGGAGATCAGCCGGACGCTGGCGATGAGCATCGGGTAAGCCGCGGCGCTCGATCCTCGCGGCTTGGCACCTTGGCGGAGGATGTGTCGAATTGGCTGCGCCAATCCGACCGGTTGGGGGGCCAGCCCCCCAAACCCCCCGGGATATTTGCAAAAGAGAAGAATGGAAAAGGCGAAGCGGGTTTTGCGGTTGCCGCTCTGGGGATCGCCGGCTATTGCGCGGCCTGTTCGATCAGGTCCAGCACGCCCGGCCCCAGCCCCTCGACGATCAGCCGCACGCCCTCGGCGTTCGGGTGGATACCGTCGGGTTGCAGATAGTCGGCCTGACGTCCCGGCGCGTCCGCCAGGCCGCGAAAGAAGCTGTCGGCGTAAAGCGCGCCGTATTCTTCCGCCAGCTCGAGAAAGGCCGCGTCGAAATCGCGCTTGAACTCCGCCCCGTAATTGCCGGGTGCGCTGAGGCCCACCAGCAGCACCTCGACGCCTTTCTCCTGAGCGGTGCGCAAAATCGCGTCGAGATTGGCGCGGGTCAGCGCCGGGTCGATGCCGCGCAGAAGGTCGTTGCCGCCGAGCGCCACGATCATCGCATCGACATCCGCCGTGAGCGTCCAGTCGACCCGCGACAGCCCGCCCTGGGTGGTGTCGCCCGAAACGCCGGCATTGCGGATCTCGACCTCGGCGCCGCGCGCGGTCAGCCAGTCCTGCAGCTGCGGCACGAAGCCCTGCTCGGGCAGCAGCCCGTAGCCCGCCGTCAGGCTGTCGCCCAGCGCGGCGACGACCACCGGCTCGGCGGCGGCCGCGCCGGCGCCCAGGGCAAGCGCCAAAGAAAGGTTGCGCAACCCCCGCGCCGCCCCATATGCCCCAGAGACCACCCGCCGGAGAGCCTGTGCCATGACCGATCCCGTGATCGCCCTGACCGACGCCCGCCTGTCGCTCGACGGCAATGCGGGCCGGGTCGATATCCTGAACGGCATCACGCTGGACGTGGCGCACGGCGAGACGCTGGGGCTGGTCGGGCCAAGCGGATCGGGCAAGTCGTCGCTCCTCATGCTGATGGGCGGGCTGGAACGCGCCACATCCGGTCAGGTGCGGGTCCTGGGCCAGGATCTCACCGCGCTGGGCGAGGACGCGCTGGCCCGGTTCCGCCGCCAACATATGGGGGTGGTTTTCCAGTCCTTCCACCTGATTCCGACCATGACCGCGCTGGAAAACGTCGCCACGCCGCTGGAACTGGCGGGGGTCGGGGATGCCTTTGACCGCGCGCAGGCCGAGCTTGCGGCGATGGGGCTGGGGCCGCGCGCCGGGCATTACCCGGCGCAGCTGTCGGGCGGCGAGCAGCAGCGCGTGGC
>JAHELH010000359.1 GCA_024644285.1 Paracoccaceae bacterium
ACGGGCGGTTTTGCTTTGTCCGGCCGGCGTGCGTGGCGCCGGCTCTCCTTGGGGCAGGATGCCCGGGTCTTGCGCGGGGTGCGCCATGAATGCGCACCCGACGGGGGTTGGCGTAGGGTGCGCATTCATGGCGCACCCGCGGCCCGATCTCAGAACTGGTCTTCGAACTTCTTCGCCAGGTCCTCGATGTTCTCCGGCGGCCATTCCTCGACATCCATGCCCAGGTGCAGGCCCATGCCCGAGAGCACTTCCTTGATCTCGTTCAGCGACTTGCGGCCGAAGTTCGGGGTGCGCAGCATCTCGGCCTCGGTCTTCTGGATGAGATCGCCGATATAGACGATGTTGTCGTTCTTCAGGCAGTTGGCCGAGCGGACCGAAAGCTCCAGCTCGTCGACCTTCTTCAGCAGCAGCGGGTTGAACTCCAGCCCGTCATCCTCGTCGGCGCGGCCGGCGGCCTCGGGCTCGTCGAAGTTGACGAAGATCGACAGCTGGTCCTGGATGATCCGCGCGGCATAGGCCACGGCATCGTCCGGGGTCAGCGAGCCGTCGGTTTCCAGCTTCAGCGTCAGCTTGTCGTAGTCCAGCACCTGGCCCTCGCGGGTCGGCTGCACGTCGTAGCTGACCTTGCGCACCGGGGAATAGATCGCGTCGATCGGCATCAGGCCGATGGGCGCGTCCTCGGGGCGGTTCTTGTCGGCGGCGACATAGCCCTTGCCGGTATCGACCGTCAGTTCCATGAACAGGTCGGCGCCCTCGTCGAGGTGGCAGATCACGTGATCCTTGTTCAGGATCTCGATGCCGGCGCTTTCCGAGATGTCGCCCGCAGTCACCACCATCGGACCCTTGGCCGAGATCGACAGCCGCTTCGGCCCCTCGACCTCCATCCGGATCGCGACGCCCTTGAGGTTCAGAACGATGTCGGTCACGTCCTCGCGGACGCCGGCAACGCTGGAAAATTCGTGCAGGACGTTGTCGATCTGCACGGAAGTGATGGCGGCGCCCTGCAGCGAGGACAACAGCACCCGGCGCAGGGCGTTGCCCAGCGTCAGGCCGAAGCCGCGCTCCAGCGGCTCGGCGATCACGGTGGCCTGCCGCGCGGGGTCGTTGCCCGGCTTGACCTCCAGCTGCGTGGGTTTGATCAGTTCCTGCCAGTTCTTATGGATCATTCGTGTGGCCTCCATGCCTGTCCCCAGCTCATGACCGTAAGCCGGTGACTCCCGAGGTAAAAATGACGAGCGCAGACCGCGACGGACCGCGGCCTGCGGGTATTCGAATGCGGCTCAGACCCGGCGGCGTTTCGGCGGGCGGACACCGTTATGGGCGATCGGCGTGACGTCGCGGATCGAGGTCACGGTCAGCCCGGCGGCGGCCAGGGCGCGCAGCGCGCTTTCCCGGCCCGATCCCGGCCCCTGCACCTCGACCTCGATGGTGCGCACGCCATGCTCCTGCGCCTTGCGCGCGGCATCCTCGGCGGCCATCTGGGCGGCATAGGGGGTCGACTTGCGCGAGCCCTTGAAGCCCATGGTGCCGGCCGACGACCACGAGATCGCGTTGCCCTGCACGTCGGAGATCAGGATCTTGGTGTTGTTGAACGACGAGTTCACATGCGCCACGCCGGTGGCGATGTTCTTGCGTTCCTTGCGCTTCGGGGCGCGTCTGTCGCGTGCCATGCCTCGGCCCTCCTACTTCTTCTTGCCGGCAATGGCCCTTGCGGGGCCTTTGCGGGTGCGGGCGTTGGTGTGGGTGCGCTGGCCGCGGACCGGCAGGTTGCGGCGGTGGCGCAGGCCGCGGTAGCAGCCCAGATCCATCAGCCGCTTGATGTTCATCTGCGTCTCGCGGCGCAGGTCGCCCTCGACGGTGAGGTTGGCGTCAATATGCTCGCGGATCGCGACGATCTCGGTGTCGCTGAGCTCGTTGACCCGGCGCGACTGGTCGATGCCGACGGCGTCGCAGATTTCCTTGGCCGCGGACTGGCCGATTCCGGTGATGTAGGTCAGCGCGATGGGAACGCGCTTGGCGGTGGGGATGTTGACCCCGGCGATACGTGCCACGTGAAGACGTCCTTTTTCCGTTGCGGTTCCGTAGTTCCAGAACCTTTTTTCACAACCAAAGCCCGCGGATTTTGGGTCCGGCGGGCCGTTTCGAATTTTCACTTGACTGGCGGGGCGCGACCCCGGGCTGCAGCCGATTCTCTGTCGAGATGCTGCGGGATAAGGCGTTAACCGTTGGAGGTCAAGGGCTGAACCGAACGGTTCAGATCAGACCGCGAAGGTCTGCCGGACCGAAACGGAATCGGGCGCCGCAATAGCCCCTATCGTCAACCCAGAACCGTGCGGATATCGGCCGCCACGGTGTCGATCTCGCCCAGCCCGTCGACCGAGCGCAGCTTGCCCTTGGCGTGGTAGTAGCCGATCAGCGGCGAGGTCTGCTTGTAGTACGCCATCAGCCGGGTGCGCAGGCTTTCCTCGTTGTCGTCGGCGCGGCGCTTGAACTCCGTGCCGCCGCAATTG
>JAHELH010000360.1 GCA_024644285.1 Paracoccaceae bacterium
GGCCGCAGCGCCTCGCCGAAGGCCACCGCCTTGGCGGCGATGGCGTGCATCAGGGGCCCGCCCTGCAGGCCGGGGAAGACCGCCGAGTTGATCCGTTTGGCGATTTCGTCGTCGTTCGACAGGATCAGCCCGCCGCGCGGACCGCGCAGCGACTTGTGGGTGGTGGTGGTGACCGCGTGGGCGTGGGGCACCGGCGAGGGATGCACGCCGCCCGCCACCAGACCTGCGATATGCGCCATGTCGACCATCAGATAGGCGCCGATGGAATCGGCGATGTCGCGGAACCGCTCCCAGTCCCAGAACCGCGAATAGGCGGTGCCGCCGGCGATGATCAGCCGCGGATTGTGGACATGGGCCAGGCGCTCGACCTCGTCCATGTCCAGCAGGTTGTCCTCGCGCCGCACGCCGTAGCTGACCGCGTGGAACCACTTGCCCGACAGGTTCACGGGTGAGCCATGCGTCAGGTGGCCGCCCGAGTTCAGGTCGAGCCCCATGAAGGTGTCGCCCGGCTGCAGCAGCGCCAGGAACACCGCCTGGTTCATCTGGCTGCCCGAATTCGGCTGCACGTTGGCGAACTTCGCCCCGAACAGCTCTTTGGCCCGCTCGATGGCCAGGGTTTCGGCAACGTCGACGAACTGGCAGCCGCCGTAATAGCGCTTGCCGGGATAGCCCTCGGCATACTTGTTCGTCATAACCGAGCCCTGCGCCTGCAGCACCGCGCGGCTGACGATGTTCTCCGACGCGATCAGCTCGATCTCGCCCTGCTGGCGGCCGAGCTCGTCGCGCACCGCCGCGAAAAGTGCGGGGTCGCGCTCGGCGAGGCCCTGGGTGAAGAAACCGGCGTCACGATGCGGGGCGTTCATGGGGGCGACTCCTTGGGGCAAGATTGGCGGCCTCTTACATCATGTCCCCCGGGCATCAAAGCCCGAACCCGACGGGTGCGACGTTGCCGGCGGCATCGCAAGGGGCTTGCCATGCCGGGTCGGGCGGTCATTGTGGGCGCATGGGAGGGCGCCACGCATGGCCAGCGCGCAGAGGATCGCATTCACCGCCAGCGAGGTCGAGATCGCGCAGGCCTCGCTGGCGGCGCTGCGCGCGCGCTACGGCTCGGTGCCGCTGGAACAGGCGGACGTGATCGTGGCTTTGGGGGGCGACGGCTTCATGCTGCAGACCCTGCACGGGACGATGCATCTGGACGTGCCGGTCTACGGGATGAACCGCGGGACGGTCGGGTTCCTGATGAACGAATACGCCGAGGACGGCCTCTTGGACCGGCTGGCGGCGGCGGAAGAGGCGGTGATCAATCCGCTCAGGATGCATGCCGAATGCGTCGACGGCACGGTGACGGAGGCGCTGGCGATCAACGAGGTGGCGCTGCTGCGCGCCGGACCGCAAGCGGCGAAGCTGAGGATCAGCGTCGACGGCAAGGTCCGGATGCACGAGCTGGTCTGCGACGGGGCGCTGGTGGCGACGCCGGCGGGGTCGACGGCCTACAACTATTCCGCCCACGGGCCGATCCTGCCGATCGGGGCGGACGTGCTGGCGCTGACGGCGATGTCGGCGTTCCGGCCGCGGCGCTGGCGCGGGGCGCTGATCCCGATGTCGGCGGTGATCCGCATCGACGTGCTGGATTCCGACAAGCGGCCGGTGATGGCCGATGCCGACAGCCGGTCGGTGCGGCGGGTGACGGGGGTGGAGATCCGGTCCGAGCCCTCGGTCCGGCACCGGCTGCTGTTCGATCCGGGCCACGGGCTGGAGGAGCGGCTGATCCGCGAGCAGTTCGCCTGATGTCCTAACGGGGACAGGGGGTCAGGTCGTTGATGTTATTGAAGATAGCGCTAACAGAAAGTGGGAACCACCCACCCCGCGGGCCGCGCCGCCAGAATTAGTGGCTTTCCTGCCATGTTGCGGAATTTGTGAGATGGGCCCCAACATATGGTTGATCTGCTGAAAGCGCCGGGCTAAGCGTCACGCACAGGTGCGAGAGACGCGGCACTGCATACCACTGACGGCGGGGTCCGGATGCCATCGGCGGCCGGGCCTCGTTTTCGTTCGGGGGGGTCCGCAGAACGGGAAAAGGCGCCAGGTGCTCAGACGCGGTCTAAACATACCCTGACGCCTTCCCTGAACGGATTTGTCCGAAGACGCTTCCGCCCAACAACTCCAGGTTCGTAAGAACCCTTCGCCGCCGACGAGGTTTTGACGCCCCTCCGGCAACCGACCGGAACCGAGGTTCCGTCCAGCCCGCTTCGGCTTTGACACCTCACGTAACGTCCAGGCTCCGAAGACCCTGAGCGCTGAAGTGACACTCGCAAAGCCTGCCGGGCCGCGCAAGAAAAATCGCCGTCTCGGCGCAAATTTCTTGGGGATAAGTTCTTGAATTGCTTGGGTATTTCTTTGTGGATAACCGGATTTGTGCAGGTTTTGCGGCGGGTTGCGGCGGGACAATTTCCCTTTGTTCGGGCGCAGCGCCGAACGTTTTCCCGGCGGCGGATTCCGCCACGCG
>JAHELH010000361.1 GCA_024644285.1 Paracoccaceae bacterium
ACGTTGGACGATATCGGTGCTGGCGTCTGGGGCCGCGCCGAAGCGGAATTCCGGCGCCAACTGGCTGTTCTTTAGAGAAAGTCCTCTTCCAATTCCGACACGTCGACGCCCAGCTTTTCCAGCCCGGCCTCGAGGTAATCCGCCAGCAAGGGTACGCCGAGCAGGTAGTTTTCGGTCGGGGTCGTCGCCTCCTGCTGCGCCGTGGCGAATGCCTCGTCCCACTCGTCGGCGTCGAAGGTGTCGCGCCCGATCCACATGATCGCCACCAGCGAGGCCTTTTCGTCCTCGTTCATGCGCTCGATGAAGGCGCGCAGCTCAGCCTCGGTGGCGTCACTGCGCCGCGATTCCAGGATGCTTTCGGCGTCGGACGCGTCGCCGGGCGAATCCCAGCGCGCCACCTTGCCATCGACTTCGCGCGCCCGCACGATCACGTGCGCCACGCGCCTGGGGGATATCTGCATCATCGCATTGTCCTTGGGCTATGTACCTTCGCATCGAACCTTGCGCCAATACGCCCGCCCAAGAATTGATCTGGGTCATCCCTTGGACGAAAACAACCGGTAGTACAGAAAATCGGGCAGAAACTGACTGGCCCGGAACATCAGCCCGAAGGCCCATGGAAAGCTTTTCTTGAAATCGTCAGAGGCCATGTGATCGGCCACTTCGCGCGCGGCCTTTTCCGGTTCCATGATGAACGGCATCCTGAAATCGTTCTTGTCCGTCAGCCGCGTCTTGATGAAGCCGGGATTGACCAGCTGCACCTCGACCCCGGTGCCGCGCAGGTCGGCGTACATCGCCTCGGCCATGTACATGATCGCCGCCTTCGACGCGCCGTAGCCCACCGCGCCCGGCAACCCCCGGAAACCCGAGAGCGAGCCGGTCAGCACGATGTGCCCCTGCCCCCGCGCCACCATGTTTGGCAGCACTGCGCCGACGCAGCGCACCGCGCCGCCATAGTTGATGTCGGTCATCTTCTCGTTCTTGTCGGGGTCCCACTCGTCGGCGCCGAGCGGCCAGTAGACCCCGGCGAGGTACACCATGCCGTCTATTTCGCCGATCTTCTCGGCCGCGGCGCGGACGCTGCCGGTATCGCCGACATCGACGCAGACGTGATGCGCCTTGCCGGGCAGTTCCTCGACCAGCTCGCGCAAGCGATCCTCGCTGCGGGCCGAGACGATGACCTCGACGCCGCGGCGGCTGAGCACGTGCGCCAGCGCCCGGCCCAGCCCCTCGGACGCGCCGATCAGCCAATAGCGTTTTCCGTGCAGCATTCTCATGTTCCGTCCTTTTGGCGATGGATCTCTCAGATATCGCGAACCGGCGTGGCGGCAAGCAGCGCGATGGCGACGACCTTCAGGCCGCAGGGCACCAGGGCATAGAGCACGCTGAGGGTTCGCAGCGCGCCATCCGGATTGTCCGCTCCGGACCGGAAGCCGCTCGCCTCGAGCGCGGGCAGCAGGGTGACGGCAGCGAAGGCCAGCGTGAATTTCGACACGAAGGACCACATGCCAAAGGCCTGTCCGCCGGCATCGCTGGTTCGCGCCATCCGTCCTGCGAAGATCGCCGGAAGCAACGTCATGTCGGCCCCCAGGGCCGCACCGCTGGCCAGGCAGATCACCGCGAAGGTCCACTGGTCGCCCGCGCCCAGCGTCGCGGCGAAGCCGAAGGCCAGGATCGACAAGCCCATCCCCGCCAGCAGCACCGGTTTCGCCCCCGCCCGCTGCGCCGCCCGCGACCAGGCGGGCGCACTGAGCGCGGCGGCGAGGAAGAATAACAGCAGAAGCGGACCCTCCCAACCCGGCGCGGCCAGACGGCTTTCGACGAAGAACAGAAACAGCGTCGAGGTCACCGCGACCGGCGTCGCGTTGACAAGCGCGATCAGCAGCAAGCGCCGCGCCACCGGGTCGCCGAGTATCTCGCGCAAGGCCGAAGCCGGTGCCGCCACTCCGGCGCTCCACTCCCGCCGCATCGCCCAGACCGCCAGCACCGCAAGCCCACCAAAGCCCGCCGCGAACCACGCGAACGGTGCGCCGGTCTGCGCCGAAAGGATCGTTGGCGCCACCGCGGCGGCGCAGACCCCCAGCAGCCCGCCGGTCTCGCGCCAGCCTGCCAGCCGCAGATGACCGCGCCTGCCCAGCGCCTCGGCCTTGAGGATGCCCTGGGCATAGAAGTTGATCGTCAGAAAGCTGAAGGCCGTGAACAGACAGGTCAGCGTCAAAGCGAACCACGCCAGCGGCGGGATTGGTGGCGCCAGCGCAAATAGCCCCAGCATCGCCAGCGCCATGGTCAGCGCAGCGCCCGCCACCGCCGCCCCTCGCAGGCCCTGCAGACGGTCCGACAGCCAGCCCAGGACCGGGTCCTGCACGAAATCGAATAGCCGTAGACCGAACAGCACGGCGCCCAAAGCTGCCAGGCTGACGCCGTACTGATCGACGAAGAATTTCGGCGCGTGGATGTAGATCGGCAGCCCGGCGCTGGCGAGGAGCGCGGCAAAGACGGAATAGG
>JAHELH010000362.1 GCA_024644285.1 Paracoccaceae bacterium
GCCGGCGGCTGCGCCTCGTGCCACGCGGCGCCCGAGGCGAAGGACGAGGCCAAGCTGCTGCTGACCGGCGGCCAGGGCTTCCCTAGCCCGTTCGGCACCTTCTTCGCCCCGAACATCTCGCCCCACCCCGAAGCCGGGATCGGCGGCTGGACCGCGCTCGATCTCTGGAACGCGATGCACCACGGCACCTCGCCGGAGGGGGCGCATTACTTTCCCGCCTTTCCTTACGGATCCTACGTCAAGACGACGGCGCAGGACGTCGTGTCGCTGCACGCCTACCTGCAGACGCTGCCGGCGTCGGATGCAGCGAGCAAGCCGCATGACGTGGGCTTTCCGTTCAACATCCGCCGCAGCCTGGGCGGCTGGAAGCTTTTGTTCCTGCGCGACGACTGGGTGGTGACCGGCGACCTGACCGAGCAGGAACAGCGCGGGCGATACCTCGCCGAGGCGCTGGGCCATTGCGGTGAATGCCACACCCCGCGCAATCCGCTGGGCGGTCTGAAGCTGGCGGGGTGGCTGTCGGGCGCCCCCAATCCCACGGGCAAGGGGACGATCCCCAACATCACGCCCGGCAAGCTCAAATGGTCAGAGGCGGACATCGTGGAATACCTCACGTCGGGGTTCACCCCCGAATTCGACACCGCGGGCGGCCACATGGTCAACGTGATCGAGAATACCGCCAAGCTGCCCGCCAGCGACCGCGAGGCGATCTCGGCCTATCTGAAGAAGGTGCCGGCGGTCGAGTAGCGCCGCAACTTCAGCTTTCGGGACAGGGGATCAGGTCGAGTTCGATGCCGATGCGGCTGGTCTTGTCATATTTCAGGCCGGAGACGTTCAACTTCAGGACATCAGCTTCAAGCCGTACCCTCTTGTTGTCGAACGGAAGTGTCGTGAAGCCGCGATCCACCCGCGCGGCTCCGATCACCGCGCAGCCGTGATCGAAGGTCAGGACATACCCGTTGAACACCGCCGGCCACAGTTCTCCTGGCGGAGCGCTGGCATAGCTGATCTCGATCCGGTCGGCGGAGATGTCGACGAGGACGGGCACCACGTCGAGCTCGTTCTGCACACCCTCGAACCGCAGGCCGAATTCCGGCTTGTCGCCGATCCGCGCGCGGTGCACCGTTCCCTCGAAAAGCGGACGGGCGGGATCGTCGTAGGTCAGCACCTGGAAGGTCACACCGCGGCCCAGAAGGTCGGCCTGCGACGGCGACGCGCCGGCCATGGCCAACGCCATCCCCGATATCACGATCACGCGCCGCAGAAACATCGCCGCCGTCCCCCTTGGTGACGGCAGTCTAGGGCTGCGGCAGCGCCGGGACAAAGAAAAAGGCGGCCCGCATGGGCCGCCCCGTGATGTCTGTCGTCCGGCGGGATCAGGCCAGCGCCAGGTTCTCTGCCGATTCGCGGCCATCGCGGCCGGCCTGAACGTCGAAGGTGACCTTCTGCCCGTCCTGCAGGCCGTTCAGACCCGAACGCTCGACGGCGGAGATGTGGACGAACACGTCCTTGCCGCCACCGCCTTCAGGCTCGATAAAGCCGAAACCCTTGGTGGAATTGAACCATTTCACGGTGCCCTTGGCCATCGTGATGTCTCCTATTATTTGCCGCCCGCGGAAGTGCGGCGGCCCGGCTATGTCAGTGCTAGATCGATGCGCTGAAGCCGTAAGGAAACAGGTCGTCGATAGAGATAACGTCGCGCAAATGGTGTTGCACACCGCCGGGAATAAAGCAAGGGTACCGGAATTTTCGCCTCACGTTCAAGAGCTTCGCGCCTAGCGATAGAGCAGCGAGGTGCCGTTGGAGAAGATGTGCACCTTCTTCGGATCGGCGGTGACGCGCACATCGCGCCCGCGGGCGTCGACGTGGATACCCGGCAGTTTGGCCAGCATCTGTCGCCCGTCCTTTTCCGGGCGGAAATAGAGCAGCGTCACCTCGCCGAGCGCTTCGAGGAAGTCCACCGTCCCGTGGTAGATGTAGTCGTCGGCGGTGGTCTCGGTGAGATCCTCGGGGCGCACGCCGATATTGACCTTCAGCCCCTGGTCGCTGGACTTGGTCGGCACCTTCGACCTGGCAACCCCGCCGCCGTCGAGCTTGATCGTCGTGGTCTCGCCGGTGCCGACGATCTCTCCGGGCAGAAGGTTCATCGCGGGCGAGCCGATGAACTGGGCAACGAACTCGTTCTCGGGCGTCTCGTACAGCTCCAGCGGGCTGCCGACCTGGGCGATGCCCTTGTTGGCCAGCACCACGATGCGGGTGGCAAGCGTCATCGCCTCGACCTGGTCATGGGTGACGTAGATCATCGTCGAGTTCGGCATCGATTCCTTGAGTTGCGCGATCTCGATCCGGGTGGCGACGCGCAGGGCGGCGTCGAGGTTCGATAGCGGTTCGTCGAACAGGAACACCTTGGGGTCGCGCACGATCGAGCGGCCGATGGCGACGCGCTGCCGCTGGCCGCCGCTGAGCGCCTTGGGCAGACGGTCGAGATAGGGCGTCAGCTG
>JAHELH010000069.1 GCA_024644285.1 Paracoccaceae bacterium
CCGTCGCTGACGATCTGCCGTGCGAACCCCGTGACCATCGTCAGATAGGCGATCAGGAAGACCGCAAAGCCGCACAGCACCGAGATCAGCACGGTTCTCAGGAACCGCCCGGCCGGCAGGCGCGGCGAGACGCTGTTGCGCAGCGCCTCGCAGCCTGCGGCCTGCAGCGCCGACCAGTCGGGCGCCGAGCCCGGCCCGTCGATGCGCGCGCCGGTCTCCTCGCGCGTGGCCTGCGACAGGACCCGGTCGAAGTTCCACCAGACCAGCGCCACGACGCCAAAGATCGCCAGGCTGCCGCCGGCGGAAATCAGGATGTCGGGCATGTCCGGCGTCCCGCAGGTCGCGCGCCGCGCCTCACGAATGCTCCTCCTTCGCCGTGGCCGCCAGCGCCCGGTTGTAGGCGCGCAAGGCATCGACCTGGGTCAGCACGCCCAACAGCTCCGGCGGTCGGCCGTCCGCCCAAAGCGTGACCACCGGCAGGAAGGTCGCGCCCGACTTGTCGAAGACCGGCATCGCGTTCTCCAGCGTGGCCGAGCCGTCGATATAGACCCCCTGCTCGACCAGCTCCCAGCACTTCTCGGCGCTGGGGCATCCCGGCGCGTCGGGCTGGCGCAGCAGCCGCGCCACCCGTACCAGGCCCAGCAGATAGGCTTGCGGGCCGGCGGCCAGATGGATGTTGCGCCGCTCGAGCTGGGTGAGGAAGAACGACCGGTCCACCAGCCGCGACGACAGCGCTGTCGAGATCGACACCGCCACCATCACTGCGAGGCCGGTCTGCCAGTCGCCGGTCAGCTCGAACACGATCAGGGTCGTCGAGATCGGTGCGCCCAGCACCGCCGCCGCCACCGCGCCCATGCCGGCCAGCGCATAGAGCGTCTCGGACCCGCTGACATCCGGGAACACGCCGGTCGCGATCAGCCCGAAGGCCAGCCCGGTCAGCGCGCCCAGCATCAGCGAGGGCGAAAACATGCCGCCGCCCATGCGCCCGCCCATGGTGATCGCCACGGCGGCGGTCTTCAGCACGGCGAACACGATGGCCTCCCACAATAGAAGCTCGCCGGTCAGCGCCGCCGAGGTGGTCTCGTAACCCACGCCGATGATGTGCGGATACCAGATCGCCATCGCGCCCAGCAGCAGCCCCGCCAGCGCCGGGCGCGCCCAGCGCGGCAGGCCGATGCGCGCCTGCAGGTGGCTCCCCATGTCGTCGGCCCAGAAGATCGAGCGCATCAGCACCAGCGCCACGATGCCGCAGATCAGCCCCAGCAGCAGGAAGGCGGGCAGTTCCACGTAGAATTCCAGCGCCGTGCTGCTGGGCAGGGAGAACTCGGTCACGTCACCGAATTCCAGCCGGTTGATGACGGTGCCGGCGGCGCTGGCGATCACGATGGGGGCGAAGGCATGCATGGCGAAGTGGCGCAGGATCACCTCGAGCGCAAAAATCGCCCCGGCGATGGGCGCGTTGAAGCTGGCCGAAACCGCCGCCGCGACAGCGCAGCCCAACAGGTCGCGCCCGGTGATGCCGTCGGCCGCGATCCGGTCCGACACCCAGCTGGAAATGATCGAGGCCAGGTGCACCACCGGCCCCTCGCGCCCCGTCGAGCCGCCGGAGGACAGCGTGATCAGCGAGCACAGCGCCGAGGCCAGGCCCGGCTTGATCTCGACCCGGCCGTCGCGCAGGGCTGCGCCCTCGATCACCTCGGCCACCGCATGCACCTTGGCGTCGGGCGTGAAGCGCGAGGCGATCAGCCCCACTACCAGGCCGCCGGCCACCGGGATCAGCAGAATCCAGTACCATGGCAGGCTGCCGGCATGGCTGTGCAGCATGTGGACGTCGTCGGTGCGGTACAGGGCCGCCTGCAGCGCCTCGATCCCCTTGCGAAAGAGCAGGGCCGCGAAGCCGGCGGCGATGCCGATGACCAGCGCGATGAACCAGAACTGCACCTGTCCCGGTCCGTGCGTGCGCAGGACCTGCCAGGCCTGCGCCAGGGCTGCACGCGCCTCGGCGATCTGCTCGGCGATCAGGGTCCGGGTGCGCTGGCTCATGCGGCCTGCCTGGCGGGCGGTGACTTGCGGCGGGCTTTTCCCGACCGCCCGCATGGCCTAGGCTCCCGCTCGGGTGTTCAGGGAGAGACGCGATGACCATCAGCGCCGCAATTACCCAGCTTCATCAAGTCTTAGGCAATCGGCTGACCCGTTCCAAGTCCGATCTCGACCTGCACGGCCGGTCCGAGACGCACTTTCCGCTGACCCCGCCCGACGCCGTCGCCTATCCCGAGACGACCGAGGAGGTGGCGCAGATCGTTACCATCTGCGCCGAAGCGGGCTGTCCGGTGGTTCCCTGGGGCACCGGCACCTCGCTGGAGGGACATTCGCTGGCCTTCTCGGGCGGGGTCAGCGTGGATTTCGCGCGCATGAACAAGGTTTTGCGGATCAACGAGGCGGACATGGACGTGGTGGTGCAGCCCGGCCTGACCCGCGAGGAACTGAACCGCGAACTGCGCGCCACGGGGCTGTTCTTCAGCGTCGATCCCGGCGCCAACGCCTCGCTGGGCGGCATGGCGATGACCCGGGCCAGCGGCACCACGGCGGTGCGCTACGGCACGATGCGCGACAACGTCCGCGCGCTGCAGGTGGTGCTGGCCGACGGGCGGGTGATCCGCACCGGGACGCGGGCGCGCAAATCCTCCTCGGGCTACGATCTGACCGGGCTGATGGTCGGCAGCGAGGGCACGCTGGGTCTGGTCACCGAACTGACGCTGAAGCTGCATGGTCAGCCCGAGGCGATTTCGGCGGCGGTCTGCGCATTCGCCGACATGGAAAGCGCGGTGAACGCGGTGATCGCGACGATCCAGATGGGCGTGCCGATGGCGCGGATCGAATTCATCGACGCGGCGACAGCGGCGGCGTTCAACCTCTACGCCTCGGCCGACCTGCCCGAGGCGCCGCACCTGCTGGTGGAGTTTCACGGCTCGGACGAGGGCGCAGCCCAGGATGCCGAGCGCTTCGGCGAAATCGCCGCCGAGTTCGGCGCCACCGGCGTGCAGTCCGCGACCCTGGCCGAGGAGCGCAACGCGCTGTGGGCGATGCGCCACAACGCGTTCTATGCCTGCCTGGCGCTGCGGCCGGGGGCGCGCTCGATCGTCACCGATATCTGCGTGCCGATCTCGCGCCTGGCAGAGGCAGTCGAGGAGACCCGTGACGACATCGCACGCGCCTCGATCCCCGGACCGATCGTGGGTCACGTGGGCGATGGCAATTTCCACACGGTCCTGCTGTTCGACGAGGCCGACGAGGCCGAGCGCGCCGAGGCGGCAGAGCTTTCGGCGCGCATGGTCGAGCGGTCGCTGCGGATGGGCGGCACCGCGACGGGCGAGCACGGCATCGGCGTCGGCAAGCTGGATTACATGGCCGCCGAGCACGGCGACGGCTGGAGCGTGATGGCCGAGATCAAGCGGGCGCTCGATCCGAAGAACATCCTCAACCCCGGCAAGGTGGTGCGGCTTAACTGACTTCGCCAGTTTCGCGGAAAGGGCCGGACCCCGGTACGATACGCGACGGAACACGATGGGCGGGAAATGGGTTGAGATCAATGGCAAGGAAACCCGTCACATCGACCCGCGAAAAGTTCCGACGGTATCACAACCGCGGCCGCGCCTATGCGCGCAGCCGGCTGCCGCCGGGTGTCCGGCTGCTGGTCGGCATCCTGCTGGTGATCGGCGGCATCCTGGGCTTCCTGCCGGTGCTGGGCTTTTGGATGATCCCGCTGGGCATCAGCATCGCGGCGCTGGACATCCGGCCGCTGTGGCTGCGATGGAAGGGGCGCAACGGTACCGGGAACCGTTCCGGCGAATGACCGCCCGCTCTGCCTCGGGCGACTGGGCCAAGCCTTGACGTGTGTCAATGTAACCGGATGCCGGTGAGTGATACCGAGGAAGAAACAGCAGGAGGTTGGCACAGATGACCATGGCTCGTTCCCTTTTCGCGACCGGTTGCGCCGCGGCGTGCGCATTGGCGGTTTTCGCCGCGCCGGCGCTGCCGGAAACCGTGATCGGCTCGAATGTCGAAAGCCGGGTGATCCTGGCCTTCAAGGTCGACGATGCCGCCGCCCAGGCGCGGCTGCCCGAGGGCTGGCAGACCCTCACTCTGCCGCAGGGGCCGCTGGCCGGCGCCAACGAGCTTGTCGTCTTCATCGACCGTCACTTGCGGATGGACGCCGAGGGCAAGCCGGCGACGCCGTATGCCAGCCGCTCGGTGGCGCTGGTGTCCTTCGGCGTCAGCCCCGATGCCGCGGGCCCGCGCACCTTCGTTACCCGGGTCTACGAGACGCCACCCATTGCCGACAGCTACGGCAACGGCGCGGCCGCCACGATTCGCCGCGAACTGTCGCTGGAAGACGCAGACGACGGGCGCGAGCACGAGGAAACCTGGTCGGTCGAACCCGAGACGGGCGGGCAGATGACCCTGAAGCTGAAATACGACGCCGGCAGGCCGGGGTGGCAAAAAGGCCAGGAGTCGCAGCCCTATTCCGCCGCCCGGCCCGAGTTTCACCGCATCTACCGCTACGACCAGCTTGTCGACCTCGCGATGAGCGACGCGCTGGGCAAGCCGCTGGACGGCGAGATCGAATTCGCCGCCGAGATCGCCGAGATGTCGGGATATGACGGCAGCGAGGCGTTGAAGGCCGTGCTGGTGGTTCCGGTCTATGTGCGCGAGGTCTCGCTGCCCTAGCCGGCCAGCAGCGCGCCCGCCGCCGCGCGCGCCTCTTCCGTGACGGTGTCGCCCGCCAGCATGCGGGCGATCTCGTCGATCCGCTCGCCCGGCGCCAGCGGCGTGACCTCGGACACCGTCATCTCGCCGGCAATCCGCTTGGTCACCCGCCAGTGATGCCCGCCGCGGGCGGCCACCTGCGGCGAATGGGTCACCACCAGAACCTGGGACCCGGCCGCCAGTGCCGCCAGCCGGCGGCCCACCGCGTCCGCCGTGGCGCCGCCGACGCCGCGGTCGATCTCGTCGAAGATCATCGTCAGACCGGTGGCCTGGCGGGTCAGGCAGACCTTCAGCGCCAGCAGGAAGCGGCTCAGCTCGCCCCCCGAGGCGATCCGGTTCAGCGGTCCCGCCGGCGCGCCGGGATTGGTCGCCACCGTGAAGGTCACGGCCTCGGCCCCGTCCGGGCCGGGCGGCCCGGCGGCAAGTCCGGTGGCGAAGACCGCGCGCTCCATCTTCAAGGGTGCCAGTTCCGCCGCCATGCCGCGGTCCAGCCGCACCGCCGCCTCTGCCCGCGCCGCGCTCAGCGCCGCCGCCGCCGCGTCATAGGACGCCTGCGCCGCGGCCCGCGCCTTCTTCAGGGCCGCGATATCGTCCGCCGCGCCGTCCAGCGCCGCCAGCTTTCCGCGCAGCCCCGCCGCCAGCTCGCCCAGCGCGTCCGGCGCCACACCATGCTTGCGGGCCAGCGCCCGGATCGCGAACAGCCGTTCCTCGACCGCTTCCAGCTCGGCGGGATCGAAGTCCAGCGAGGCCAGGCAGTCGGCGACGCCCTGCTCGGCCTCGCCCAGCTCGGTCAGCGCCCGGCCCAGGGCCGCGATCGGGGCGTCGAGCCGGCCCTCGGCACGGTCCGCGACGTCTTCGAGCCAGCGCAGCGCGTCGCCGAGCAGCCCCTCGGCCGCGTCATATCCCAGCGCCGCATGCGCCTTGGCGATGTCGTCGCGGATCCGCTCGGCGGCCTGCATCAGCCGGCGGCGCTGGTCCAGCGCGGCCTCGTCGCCGGATTGCGGGTCCAGCGCGTCGAGCTCGGCCATCGCGTGGCGCAGGAAGTCCTCCTCGGCCCGCACCTCTGCCAGTGCCGCCTCGGCCGTCTCCAGATCGCGCTGCGCGCCGCCCAGCGCGCGCCAGGCCCGCCGCGTGGCCTGCAACAGGTCGTCATGACCCGCAAAGGCATCGAGCAGGGCGCGGTGGCCGCGCGGGTTCAGAAGGCCGCGGTCGTCCTGCTGGCCGTGCAGTTCCACCAGCACGTCCGACAGCGCCCGCAGCACCTCTCCGCTGGCGCGGCGGTCATTGACAAAGGCCGTCTTGCGCCCGTCGGGCGTGTTGGTGCGGCGCAGGATCAGCTCGTCCGCCTCGGGCAGCCCCGCGTCGCGCAGCACGGCCCGGGCGGCATGGCCCGGGGGCAGATCGAAGACCGCCGTCACCTCGCCCTGCGCGGCGCCGGGGCGCACCAGTTCGGCCCGCCCGCGCCAGCCCAGAACGAAGCCAAGCGCATCGAGCAGGATCGACTTGCCCGCGCCGGTCTCGCCGGTCAGCACGTTCAGACCCGGCTGGAATTCCAGTTCCAGACGGTCGATGATCAGCATGTCGCGAATGTCGAGCCCGCGCAGCATCTTCGCTTACCCGTTGGGTGCGTGCTTGCACGCACCGCCGCTTACAGCCATTCGCCGCGGATCGTCTGCCGGTAGATCGCCCTAAGCCAGCTGTCGCCGGCCACCTCGGCGCGCAAACCACGCCCGGTCAGCAGGGTATAGCCATCCCGATACCATTCGGTGCCGCGGAAGTTGTGGCCGAGGATCGCGCCCGCAGTCTGGGCTTCCTGTGTCAGGCCGAGGCTCAGATAGGCCTCGATCAGCCGGTACAGCGCCTCCGGCGTATGGGTCGTCGTCTGGAACTGCTCGACCACCACGCGGAAGCGGTTGATCGAGGCGGCAAAGTGCTTGCGCTTCAGATAGTAGCGCCCGATCTCCATCTCCTTGGCGGCGAGATGGTCGAACGCCAGATCGAACTTCAGGATCGACGACCGGGCATATTCGCTGTCGGGATAGCGCTCGATCACCGTGCGCAGCGCCTGCAGCGCCTGAAAGGTCAGGCCCTGGTCGCGGCCGACATCGTCGATCTGGTCGTAATAGCTCAGCGCCAGCAAGTACTGGGCATAGGCCGCGTCCTCGTCGGCGGGGTAGAAATCGATGTAGCGCTGCGCGGCGGCGCGGGCCTGCGGGTAATCCTCGTCCTGGTGATAGGCGAAGGCCTGCATGATCAGGGCGCGCTTGGCGAGCTCGGAATAGGGATAGAGCCGCTCGACCTCGCCGAACAGTTCGGCCGCGTCGTCGGCGCGGTCGACCTCCAGCTGGTACTCGGCGCGGGTGAAGATCTGCTCGGCGGTCTGGTTCTCGATCGGCGTCTCGCGACTGCGCCCGCTGCAGGCGGCAAGTCCGAGGATCGTCGCGCAAAGCACGACCGCCCGCGTTCCTGACTTGGCCCGTATCATCAAGCGCTTACCTCAACCCTTCGCGAAACCGGTTTGCACCGACCGGATTTCTTGCGCGACTTCTAGCACATTAATTTTCCGGGCAAAACGCCCTTTGCGCCGCAATTCCGGCGCATTGGCGCGACAGGGCAACGGTTCAGGCCGCGGCCGCGAGACCCGTCAGATCGGCACGCCCGACGCCGATACCCGGAAGCCGCGCCGCCGTGGCGGCGTCGCAAAGCGTCATGCGGTAGGCCTGCGGCCGCGAGAACAGCTCGCGCAGCAGCCGGTTGGTCAGCGCATGCCCGGCGCGGATGCCGGTATAGCGCGCCAGCAAGGGCGCACCGGCCAGGGCCAGATCGCCCACCGCGTCCAGCATCTTGTGGCGCACCGCCTCGTCGTCGTGACGCAGGCCGCCGGGGCTGAGCACCGTGTCGCCGTCGACCACGACGGCGTTCTCCAGCGATCCGCCCAGGGCCAGGCCGTTGGCGTGCATCACATCGATATCGGCGCGGCGGCAGAAGGTGCGGCTGTCGCACAGTTCGCGCACGAAGGCGCCGTTGGCCATGTGCAGCCGCTTGGACTGCGCGCCGATGGCGGCCTCGGCGAATTCGATGCTGAAATCGATTTCCAGCGCGTCGGCGGGGTCAAGCCGGGCCACGGCCTCGTCCTGCCGGACTTCGACGGGCTCCAGGACGCGGATCGCCCGGATCGGGGCGCGCAGCGGCCGCACGCCGCGGTTCACAAAGCCCTCGACGAAGGGGGCCGAACTGCCGTCCAGGATCGGCACTTCGGGTCCGTCGATCTCGATCAGCGCATTGTGAATGCCGCAGCCAGACAGCGCCGCCATCAGGTGCTCGACGGTCGAGACGGACACGCCCGAGCCGTTCACGAGGCGCGTGCAAAGCGGCGCGATCTCGACCGCGTCCCAGCGCGCCGCGACCATCGGATCCGCGCCGTGGATGTCGGTGCGGCGGAACCAGATGCCGTATTCGGCCGAGGCGGGATGCACCGTCACGCCGACCGGGCGCCCGGAATGCAATCCGACGCCGGTAAAGCTGACTGCCGATTTGAGTGTCGTCTGCACGTGTGCCCTCATCCCGTTTCGCCAGCACAGATAACGTGGCTGAGGACCGGTTAAAGGCCCCGCGCGGCTAGCTCAATTCAATCTTTGCAACGCTCTGAAACATCGCGAATCGGGGTGCGCGAAATCCCGCCCATTCCCTCAACATAGGATTTCAACCCTCTGATTTAAAAAAGAAAAGGCCGGATTGCTCCGGCCCCTCCAAATGGCAATTTGTGCGCGAGTCAGTTGGCCTGACGACGCAGGAAAGCCGGGATCTCGATGCGGTCCTGTTCGGCGTCATGCTCGTGCTCTTCCTCGGCCGCCTGTATCGGCGGCTGCCGGCGCTGACCCATTTGCGGCGGCTGGTTGCGCTTGGCCGCACCGTCCGAGGGATGCCCCGTCATCCGGCCGATCAGCGAATTGATCCCAAAGCGCGGCTTCTCCGCTGCGGGCTGCGCCCGCTCGGCGGCGCCTTCGCGCGGCTGGCCCGGCGCCCGGGGTGCCTTTTCGACGGCGGCCTGCAGGCGGGCAAGCGCCTCCGGCGTCGGCGTGCCAGCCTTGGGCGCCACGAATTGCGCGGCGGGTGTGTCTTCCTCGATGGCGTCGGCCTGCGGACGGAATTCCTCGGGCTCGGCCCGGTAGGCCGGCGCCGGCAGGCCGTCGTCATCCTCCTCGTCAAAGATCGCCTCGGCCTGTTCGTCCGCGGCGGCGGCGACCGGGTCCAGCTCGTCAAAGAGGGTACGGTCCGATGCGGCCTCGGCGGCGACCGGCACGTGCTGCTCTTCGGCGGCCTGCCGGGCCGCGGCCGGGAAGTCCGCCTCGAAATGTTCCTCGACCTTCTCGACCGGCTTCAACGGCTCTGACAGGCGGCGGCGTGGCACCGGCACCTCGTTGACGGCTTCGGCGGCGTCGATGCCGGTGGCCACGACGCTGACGCGCATGACGCCTTCCATCGTCTCGTCCAGCGTCGAGCCGACGATGATGTTGGCATCCGGGTCGACCTCTTCGCGGATCCGGTTCGCCGCCTCGTCCAGCTCGAACAGGGTCAGATCGTGCCCGCCGGTGATGTTGATCAGCACGCCCTTGGCGCCGCGCAGGGAGATCTCGTCCAGCAGCGGATTGGCGATGGCTTTCTCGGCGGCCTGGGTGGCGCGATCCTCGCCGGTGGCCTCGCCGGTTCCCATCATCGCCTTGCCCATCTCGTCCATCACGGCGCGGACATCGGCGAAGTCGAGGTTGATCAGGCCGGGCCGCACCATCAGGTCGGTGACGCCCTTCACACCCTGGTAAAGCACGTCGTCGGCCATCGAGAACGCCTCGGTGAAGGTGGTCTTCTCATTGGCCAGGCGGAACAGGTTCTGGTTCGGGATGATGATCAGCGTGTCGACCATCTTCTGCAAAGCGTCGATGCCGTCATCGGCCTGCTTCATCCGCTTGCCGCCCTCGAACTGGAACGGCTTGGTCAC
>JAHELH010000070.1 GCA_024644285.1 Paracoccaceae bacterium
CTGTTCCGGTCGAACGGCGACTGGTTCGCGTTCCGCGTTTCGGACGGGATCGCCAGCCGGGTGCCGGTGCGGATCGGCCGCCGCAACGACCGCGCGGCGCAGGTGCTGTCCGGCCTGTCGCCCGGCGATGTGGTGGTCACCCATCCCAGCGACCGCGTGCAGGATGCAACGCCGATCGTCGACCGCGCCACGCTGGAATAGACGGTCCCGGAGCCCCCTCGCGGGTGTTGCGCGAACCGCCCTTCCATCGTGCGGGCCGGTCATAAGTTCGCAACTCCGACGCGCTATACCGCCTCGCGATGCATCGGCGCGGGGTGGCACCCGTGCGACCAGACGATCCGGTCCCTCAGACCACCTCTTCATTGGGTGCAGGGACGGCAGAGTGATCTCGACCCGGTGCGCGTTGGCGCGTGTCCGGACCGACAGGAGCGGTTGCTCCCGGATATGTCGATTGGCGGCGCCGCCACTTCAAAGGCAAGCCCCCGGCAAGCGAAAACGCCCCGCGATAGCGCAGGGCGTTCCGATCCGGCATCACGCGGGCCTCAGTTCGAGGCCGGCGCCGCCTCGGTTTCCTCCATCTCGGGCGCGGGCGCCAGCGAGGCGAGGTAGGCGTAGAGGTTCACCGCGTCTTCCTCTTCGCGCACCTTGTAGGACATCTTGCTGCGCAGCTTGCTGTCGTCCAGCGTCTCGCGCAGCCAGCCGGTCGGGTCCTGCACGTAGCCCACGAAGTTTTCCTCGGTCCACTCGATCCCGGCCTCGGCGGCGGCTTCCAGCCCGTTGCTGTAGCGGAAATCCTCGACGGCCCCCGCCATGGCGCCGGCGATGCCGTAGAGGTTCGGTCCGGTCTTGGACTTGCGCCCGGCCAGCGTTTCGCCGTCCTCGTTCACCACGACGTGGCAGGTGATGCACTGCTTGGCAAAGGCTTCCTCTCCGGCGGCGGCGTCACCGGTGACGTGGCTTTCGGCAAAGGCCGGCGCGGCGAGCAGCGCGGCGGCGGCGGCAAGGGGCATAAGACGTCTCATGGCAACTCCGTCATCAGGGTTTCACTTGCCGTGGAAGGTATAGCATCCCGTGCCGCGGTCAAACCGCTGACGGCCCGCTCTCAGACCTTTGATCGCTGCAGCATGCCGAACAGGTCGCGGGGGTCGTCGGGGTCGGCGATCATGTCGAGATCCTGGTAAAGCCCGGTCTCCTCAAGCTTCGAGCGGACGTAGCGCAGGGCCGAGAAATCCTCGATGGCGAAGCCCACGCCGTCGAAGAGCGTGATCTGCCGGGCATCGGTACGGCCCGGCGCGGTGCCGCCTATGACCTGCCACATCTCGGTCACCGGGAAGTCGGCCGGCATCTGCTGGATCTCGCCCTCGATGCGCGTCTGGGCTGGGTATTCGACGAAGACGGTCGAGCGTTTGAGGATATCCGGATGCAGTTCGGTCTTGCCGGGGCAGTCGCCGCCGATGGCGTTGATGTGCACGCCGCTGCCGATCATGTTGTCGGTCAGGATCGTGGCGTATTGCTTGTCGGCGGTGCAGGTGGTGATGATCTCTGCCCCCAGCATCGCGTCCTCGGGGCTGTCGCAGCTGGTCATCTCGAAGCCGAAGCCTTGAAGGTTGCGGATCGTCTTGGCGGTGGCGCCGCGGTCGAGGTCGTAAAGCCGCAGCCGGTCGACGCCGCAGATCGCCTTGAAGGCCAGCGCCTGGAACTCCGACTGCGCGCCGTTGCCGATCATCGCCATCGTGCGCGCGCCCTTCGGGGCGAGGTGTTTCGCAACCATCGCGCTGGTCGCCGCTGTGCGCAGGGCGGTCAGCACGGTCATCTCGGACAGCATGACCGGATAGCCGGTGTCGACGGTGGCCAAGAGGCCGAAGGCGGTGACGGTCTGCAGCCCCTCGCGAGTGTTCTTGGGGTGGCCGTTGACGTATTTGAAGCCGTAGACCTCGCCGTCAGAGGTGGGCATCAGCTCGATGACGCCGTCGCGCGAATGGCTGGCCACGCGGGGCGTCTTGTCGAACAGCTCCCAGCGGCGAAAGTCGTCCTCGATGTAGTCGCCCAGATCGCGCAGCATCTGCTCGATGCCGATGCGGTGAACGAGCTTCATCATGTTCTCGACGCTGACGAAGGGCACGAAGGCCAGGTCCGAGGGTTTCGGGGCGGTCATGGGGCGCTCCATCACAGGCGGTGGGTAGGCCGGTCGAAGACCCGGCGGCCCAGAAGCGAGGCTGTCAGGTCGACCATCAGCGACGCGGTGCGGCCGCGCTCGTCGAGGAAGGGGTTCAGCTCCACCAGGTCCAGCGAGGCGACCAGATCGCTGTCGCAGAGCATCTCCATCACCAGGTGCGCCTCGCGCAGGGTGGCGCCGCCCGGCACGGTGGTGCCGACGGCGGGCGCGATGGCCGGTTCGAGAAAGTCGACGTCGAGCGAGACGTGCAGCATGCCGCCCGCCTCGGCGACACGGTCGAGGAAGGCCTGCAGCGGCTTGGCGATGCCGTGCTCGTCGATCACCCGCATGTCCACGGCCTCCATCGGGCTTGTCTCCAGCATCGCCTTTTCGGCCGCGTCGACCGAGCGCAGGCCGATCATGGCGATGCGGTCGGCGGGCACCGGGGCGGGCATCGCCGGGAAGGCATCGAAGCCCGCAGCGCCCGAGATATAGCCCAGCGGCGTGCCGTGCAGGTTGCCCGAATCGGTGGTCAGCGGGGTGTGCAGGTCGGTATGGGCGTCGAGCCACAGGACGAAGAGAGGGCGGCCGGCATCCTGGGCGTGAGCCGCCATGCCGGCGACCGAGCCGAGTGACAGCGCGTGATCGCCACCGAGGAAGATCGGAAAGCCCTCTGCCGCCGCCTCGCGGGCCGCCGCAATCAGCGCCTCGGACCAGGCGACGGTCTCGGGCAGCGAATGGACAAGCGGGTTGGGGCAGGTCGCCTCGCGCAGCGGGGCAGGGGCGATGTTGCCGCGGTCGCGGACCTCGTGGCCCAGCGTGCGGATCGTCTCGGCGATGCCGGCGGTGCGGTAGGCGTCGGGGCCCATCAGACAGCCCTTGCGCTTCTTGCCGCTGTCGACCGGCGCGCCAATCAGGATACAGGTTTTCCCGGTCATGGCGTCTCTCCCATGCGAATTTCGGTTCTGGGCAGAGATACTAGCCGAAAGGGGATAGCGAGAAGCGGCGATTTTGGCTAGGTTGGACAGGAAAATCTCAAAACGGAAGCCAAAATGGCCGAATTGGATAGCAAGGACACCGAGTTGATCGCGCTGCTGCGCCGCAATGCGCGGATGAGCCTGTCCGACCTCGCCGCTGCCGTCGGGCTGAGCCGGGTGACGGTGCGCAACCGCATCGCCCGGCTGCGCGAGGCCGGAACCATTGTGGGCTTCACCGTGGTGCTGGCCGAGGACGTGCGCGAAAGTCCGGTGCGCGGGCTGATGATGCTGGGCATCGAGGGGCGCGGCACCGACCGGCTGCTGCGGGTGCTGGGCGGATTTTCCGAGGTCCGCGCGCTGCACACCACCAACGGCAAGTGGGACGTGATCGTCGAGCTTGGCACCGAGACGCTGGAGGCGCTGGACGCAGTGCTGGCGCGGATCCGGCGGCTGGAAGGGGTGGCGACCAGCGAGACCAGCCTGCTGCTGGCGACCCGGCTGAGCACGCGAAGCGCGGCGGTGGCAAATTAGGACCCGGCGCGGAAAAAGTGTGCTATCCTCGAGGCCAAGGGACGTCTGCCCCCGTCAGAAAGGAGGAAGCATATGCACGTAAAGGAAATTCTCCACCGCAAGGGTCACGATATCAAGACGATTGGCCCGGACCAGATCCTGGAGCATGCCGCGGCGCACATGAAGCTGGAAGGCGTCGGTGCGCTGGTGGTGCGTGACGCCAAGGACAAGCTGGTCGGCATGCTGTCGGAACGCGAGATCGTCGGCGCGGTGGTCGATTACGGACCGCGGGCGCTGCAGATGAAGGTCTCGGAGTTCATGAAGGCGGCGCCGGCCACCTGCAAGCCCGGCGACACCGTTGCCGCAACCGCCAAGGTGATGACCCAGCGCCGGGTGCGTCACATGCCGGTGATGGAGGGCGCCAAGATCGTCGGCGTGATCTCGGTCGGCGACATCGTCAAGGAACGGCTGGAAGAGATGGAGCTGGAGCGCGCGACGTTGCGCGACATGGCGCTGTCGCACCGCTGACCGCGGAGCTTTTTACCGGCGGCCTCCGCCAGCGGACGCGCGTCAGTTGGCGGCGAGCCAGCCGACGATTTCGGTGAGCTGCTGCGTCATCGCGGCGTCGAATCCGCGCACGATCTGGTCGACCGACGTGTCGGGCACCGTGACGGTATTTCTGAAATCGCGCGAGGTCAGGATCCGGCCGTCGCTGTCCCGCAACAGGGTCATCGAGGTGGCGATGACGACGCGCACGCCGTCCTCGGCGACCTCGGTCTGGAAGGCCTGCAGGTCGGTCAGCAGCACGAGGTCCGGAGACGGCCCCGAGCCCGTGCCGGTGACCAGGGCGAACCGGCCCGAATTCGACAGGGACCGCACCAGCAGCAACTGGAAATGCTCGGTCGTCTCGTTGATCCAGCGTCCGTCGGGCAGGGTTTGCACCTGGAACGGCGTCGGCTTGATCACGATGCGGTCGCTTTTCAGGGCGCCGGTCGCCGTGGGCAGCGCAACCTCCAGGTGGCGGCTGCTTCGCGAGGCGCGGACCGCTCCGGGGGGCAGCGGCTTCAGCTCGTAGGTGTCGATCGGCCGCGATGCGGTCTGGATGCTGGAAAGCGCCGAGCACCCGGCCAGCAGCAACAGGCCAAGCCCCAGGATCGTCCGGCGCAGAACTTTGCTGAAAGTCATGGCTGCCTATCTCCTGTATTCGGGCAGGTTGTTGCCGAAGAAGAACCGCGGCGGATCGCGCTCGATCCTTCGGGCCAGCTGTTCCAGTTGATTGACCAATTGCTGAGCCTCGCGGGCGAACTTGGTGAATTCCGGCAGCCCGGTGCGCGCAAAGCTTTGGATCGGCGGCGCGCTTGCGGCGACCGTGGCGTCGATATCCTCGATCACGTCAAGCGCGCGCGCCATGACCTCGCGCAAATCCCCGGTGATTTCGGGCAGGTCTTCGGACAGGGCCGCCATCGTCGTCTCGAACTGTTCGGCCGCGGTTCTGACGTCGGCAATCGCCGGGCCGAGATCGGTGGCGATCACCGTTTCCGCGCGCGCAAAGGTCCGCTCGGCGACGTCCAGGGTTGCCTCGGTCGTGCTCAGCGCCTGGTCCAGGTTGGCCAGCGTCCGGTTGGCGTTCTGAAGCGTCTCGGTGGCGGCCTTCAGTGTCGCCTCGCCGCTCTCGACAAGCGGGTCGAGCCGCTCGGTGAAGGCGCCGATATCCGTCGATACCGTCTCGACGACCTCGGTCGCCGACGCCACCGCCTTGCGGATATCGGCCAGGATCGCGGGGACATCTTCCTGCATCATGGTGTCGGCGCTGGCGATCGAGCCCTGCAGCGAGGCCAGGGTGGCGCGGGCGTCCTTGACCAGCGCCGCGCCCTCGCCATCGACCAGCGCCTGGAAATTGACCGACGCGCTTTCGACCGCGGCCAGCGACGATCGCGCCTCGGTCAGGGTGACATCCAGGGTCTCGATGGTGGCTTCGAGCTCGGTGAACCGTTGCGTCGCGGTCTCGGCCGATCCGCCGAACTGGACCAGCACCCCGTCGAGCCGGGCGCGCAGTTCCTCTGTGGCCGTCTCGATGGATCGGACCGCGGCCGTCAGGTCGTCGGCGATACCCGGCACCCGGTCTTGCACGAACTTGTCCACGTCGGCGAGGGTCTTCTCGGCGGTGGTGAAGGCGCCGGTCGCCGATTGCATGGTGGGCTCGATCTCGGCGATGGCCACCTTGGTGACGTCCAGCGTCTCGTTGACCTTGACCAGCGTCGTCTGGATCGTGGTCCCGATCTCGTCCAGGCGGCCGGTGAAGCGGGAAATCTCTGCCGTCCCCTCGGACACACTGCGGGAGATGTCGGAAAAGTCCCTAAGCGCGATTTCCAGCTGGCCCGAGGCGCTCTCGAGGTTCTGCAGCAGCGTGGCGACGGAATCGCGATTTTCCTGCCCCAGGAAGCTGCGGATTTCCTTGATCGCTTCCACCGCCTCGGCCACCAGGTCGGGCGCGTCCTCGGTCAGCGCCTGAACGACCGAGCGTTCGGCGGGGATCAGCGGAATGGCCGTGGGGTCGGCCGCGTCGCGCAGCAGCGGCGCGTCGGGGCTGCCGCCGGTCAGCGCGACGAAGGCGACGCCGGTCACGCCCTGCGAGTTCAGCTGGGCCGCGGTGTCGGTCTTGACCGGAGTGCCGGCCTCTACCTCGATCCGGACGCGCACCTTTCCGGGGTCCTCGGCGTCGAGGCCCAGGCCGATGACCTTGCCAACCGACAGACCGTTATAGCGCACGTCCGCCGCCATCCCCAGGCCAGAGACGCTTTCGAACAGGACCTCGTACTGGGCGTATTGGCGGTCGATCTCGACCTTGGCGAACCATACCAGCAGACCCAGCAGACCCAGGATCCCCAGCACCGTCACGGCGCCGATCAGCAGGAAGTTGGCCTTGGTCTCCATCCCGGTTCAGCCCTTCGATCCAAATCCAGCCGCGCGCGCCCTCGGGCCGTGAAAGTATTCGTGCACCCAGGGATGGTCCACTTCCAACATGTCCTGCATCGAGCCCGTGACGAAAACCTTCTTTTCGGCCAGGACGGCGATGCGATCGCAGATCGCGTGCAGGCTGTCCAGATCGTGCGTGACCATGAAGACGGTCAGGCCAAGCGTCGTCTGCAGCTTCTTGATCAACGCGTCGAAGGCCGAGGCGCCGATCGGGTCGAGCCCGGCGGTGGGCTCGTCGAGAAAGACGATCTCGGGATCGAGCGCCAGCGCGCGCGCCAGCCCCGCCCGCTTGCGCATCCCGCCGGACAGCTCGGACGGGTACTTGTCGCAGGCGATCGCCGGCAGCCCGACCATCGAGACCTTGAGTTCCGCCAGCGCGCGGCGGGTTTCCGGCGAAAGACCCGTCTGCTCGCGCATCGGCACCTCGACATTCTCGCGCACCGTCAGCGAGGAGAACAGCGCCCCGTCCTGGAACATCACGCCCCAGCGCTGCTCGATCTTCTGCCGCACCGTGTCCGAGGCGTCCAACATGTCGGTTCCGAACACGGTCACGCTGCCAGCGCGCGGCCGCACCAGGCCGACGATGGCGCGCAGCAGCACGGACTTGCCGGTGCCGGAGCCGCCGACGACGCCCAGCACCTCGCCCCGGTAGACATCGAGATCCAGCCCGTCATGGACCACGTGATCGCCGAATTGCGTGCGCAATCCGCGGACCTCGATGACGGCGTCGCGCGGCTCTGGCATCACACACCGACCACCGCGAAGAAGACCGAGAACATCGCGTCGGCCACGATGACCAGGAAGATCGACAGCACCACCGAGGTCGAGGTCAGCCGGCCCAGGGATTCCGCGTCGCCGCCCACCTTCATGCCCTGGTAGCTGCCGACAATGCCGATGATCAGGGCAAAGAACGGCGCCTTCACGAGGCCCACCACGTAGTGCCAGACATCGACCGAATCGTAGAGCCGCGTCTGGAACATGCCGGGCGACACGCCCAGTTCGATCCAGGACATCGCGGCGCCGCCAAGCAGCCCCATGACATCGGCGACGAAGCCCAGTAGCGGCAGCACGATCACCAGGGCCAGGACGCGCGGCAGCACCAGGACCTCGATGGGGTCGAGGCCGAGCGTCTCCATCGCGTCGATCTCCTCGCGCATCTTCATCGAGCCGATGGCGGCGGTGAAGGCGGCGCCCGACCGGCCGGCGACGATGATCGCGGTCAGAAGCACGCCCAACTCGCGCAGCACGGAAATGGCGATGAGATCGACCACGAAGACCTCGGCCCCGAACTGCCGCAACTGGACGGCGCCCTGGAAGGCCATCACGATGCCGATCAGGAACGCCATAAGCGAGACGATCGGTACCGCGTTGAGGCCGATCTGCTGCATGTGGTGCACCAGCGAAGTCAGCCGCAGCCGCCGGGGGTGCAGCGCGACATACCCAAGTCGCGCCACGACGGCCCCCAGAAAGGCGGTGATCTCGATCAGGCCCTGGAAGCCGCGCCAGGTCTTCTGGCCGATCGCCTCGAGCCAGTCGAAAAAGCTGTGCCGCGGCTTCGCCGTGGCGTCCTTGGCCGGCATGCTTTGCCGGACCACCTCGAGCAGTTCCTGCTGCACGGGCGAGGCGCCGGCGATTTCGCATCGCGCGCCGCGCTCCTCGATCTCGGTCTGCGAGGTGACGACGAGCCACGCGCCGGCGGTATCCATCGCCTCTACCGCCGACAGATCGAGGGTCACGTCCGGTTCCGGCAGCGCAGCCGCGATCTGCGCCTGCGCCTTTGCAAGCTCGGCGACGACCAGACGGCCTGACAGGGTCACGTTCATGCGGCCTTCGATACAGGCGAAGGCCCGGTCGCGAAATACGCATTTTGTCCCAGTGGCACCCCGGTGGGCATGGTGGGATATGGGCGCATACCCTCGCTGGGCGCGGCCTGGTCGGTCGAGGCTGTCTTTCCGCCGGCTGACACCGTATTCCTGCAGAACGCGGGCCGCCGGGATTTCCGCGATCTTCGGCCTTGAGCTATTCTTCTACCCGGGCGTCCACGCCAGGGCGCATATCGCGGGCAAGCCGGCGGCCGAAGGGCGCCCCCGGCAGGCCTTGAGCAACAGTCAGGAAGCGGCATGAAGACCTCGATTGCCACCGTCTCGATCTCCGGCAACCTTCGGGAAAAGCTCGAGGCCATCGCCAAGGCGGGCTTTGACGGGATCGAGATATTCGAGCAGGATTTCATCGCCGATACCGGCACCCCGGGTGAGATCGGGCGGATGATCCGCGATCACGGGCTGGAGATCACGCTGTTCCAGCCGTTCCGCGATTTCGAGGGGCTGACCGGGGCGGCGCGGCAGAAGGCCTTCGACCGCGCGAAGTTGAAGTTCGACACGATGGCGGAGCTTGGCACCGACCTGGTGCTGGTCTGTTCCTCGGTGCATCCGCAGGCGCTGGGCGGCATCGACCGGGCGGCGGACGATTTCGCCGAGCTGGGCGGCATCGCCGCCGAGCGCGACCTGCGCGTGGGCTACGAGGCGCTGGCCTGGGGCCGCCATGTCAACGATCACCGGGACGCCTGGGAGATCGTGCGCCGCGCCGATCATCCCAATGTCGGCCTGATCCTCGACAGTTTCCACACGCTCGCGCGCAAGATCGACCCCGACACGATCCGGCGCATCCCCGCCGACAGGATCTTCTTCGTCCAGCTGGCCGATGCGCCGCTGATCGAGATGGACCTGCTCTATTGGTCGCGCCACTTTCGCAACATGCCGGGCGAGGGCGAGCTGGACGTCACCGGCTTCATGCGCGCGGTCGCCGCCACCGGCTATGACGGCGTGATCAGCCTGGAGATTTTCAACGACCAGTTCCGTGGCGGCCGCCCCGAAGGACTGGCGCGGGACGGCTACCGCTCGCTGGTGGCGCTGATGGACGACGTGCGGCGGGCCGAGCCGGACATCGCCATCGCGGTCCCCGATATCCCGCCGCGCATCCGGGTCGACGGCGTCGAATTCATCGAATTCGCCACCCGGGGCAGCGAGGCCGAGGCGCTGTCGGCGATGCTGCGGGCGATGGGGTTTGCCCATGTGGGCGATCACATCGCCAAGAAGGTCGCCCTCTGGCAGCAGGGAGATATCCGGAT
>JAHELH010000071.1 GCA_024644285.1 Paracoccaceae bacterium
CTGCCGGGCCAGAACCCGCAATGCGTCGCGCTGCAGGGGTGTCAGGATCTTCGGCTCGGTGCCAAGGACGCAGAGCGTACCGATCGGCAGGCCTTCGTCGGACATAAGCAGCGCGCCGGCGTAGAACTGCAGGCCGGGATCGCCGCAGACCAGCGGGTTGTCGGCCATGCGCGGATCGGTCCGCGTGTCGTTGATCTCGACGAATTCGCTTTCGAGGATCGCATGCGAGCAAAGCGAGGATTCCAGCGGCGTCTCGCGCGCGCCGATGCCGACCTCGGCCTTGAACCACTGGCGTTCGGCGTCAATCAGGTTGATCACCGAGATCGGCGTCCCGCAAAGCTGCGATGCCAGCGCGACGATCTCGTCAAACGGCTTCTCTCGGTCGGTGTCGAGAACCTCGTAGGAATAGAGGGCGGCAAGCCGTTCAGGCTGCCGCGGATGCGGCGGGGCGATCATCGGTTGCTGTCCCTCCTGTCGGACCGCCCGCTTATACGGGCTGGTCCGCACTATGCAAGCCGGACGCCACGTCTTGCGCGTGGCTCCGCGCAGGTTAGGCTGGCGCGGGCAAGGCGGAGAGCTAGGCTATGACATTGGAGGGACGGCACGCGCTGATAACCGGCGGAGGTACCGGCATCGGGCTGGGCATCGCGCGTGCACTGGCTGCGCAGGGCGCGAAGGTAACGATCACCGGGCGCAGGCTGGCCGTGCTGGCTGAGGCTGCCGAAGGCGATGCGCGGTTGCACCCGGTGGCGATGGACGTCTCGGACGAGGGAAGCGTGCGCGACGGTTTCGCCGAGGCGGTGGCGGCACGGGGGCCGGTGGCGATCCATGTCGCCAATGCCGGCGTCGCCGAGGGCCGCGCGCTGCACAAGACCGATCTGACCTTCTGGCGGCAGGTCATGGCGATCAACCTCGACGGCGCGTTCCTGACGATCCGCGAGGCGCTGTCGTCGATGCGCGAACTCGACTGGGGCCGGGTCGTCGCTGTGTCGTCGATTGCCGGGATCAAGGGCCTGAAGGGCGCGGCGGCCTATTCGGCCAGCAAGCACGGCCTGGTCGGCCTGATCCGCTCGCTGAGCGAGGATTACCTGGGCAAGTCGATCACTTTCAACGCGCTCTGCCCGGCCTATGTGGATACCGAGATCGTGACGCGCAACATCACGTCGATCAGCGCCCGCGCCGGGGTCAGCGAGGACGAAGCGCGCGCGATGATGGTCGGCGCGAACCGCCACGGACGGCTGGTGAGTGTGGACGAGGTGGCCGAAGCGGCGCTGTGGCTGTGCGGGCCGCAATCGGCCAGCGTGAACGGCCAGTGCATCGAGATCGCCGGCGGACAGGTCTAGGGTCGCCCCGCCGGGAGTGCTGAAGCAGAAAGGGGCCGAATGACGGATTTCGAGGTCACGCGCGCGCAGTTCCACTTGCCCGAGGGCGTGATCTATCTCGACGGCAATTCGCTGGGGCCCCTGCCCCGCGCCGCCACCGCGCGGGTGGCGGCATGCCTGTCCCAAGAATGGGGCGAGCGGCTGATCACCGGCTGGAACAAGGCGGGCTGGATGGCGCAGCCGCGCGCCCTGGGCGACCGGATCGGCCGGCTGATCGGCGCTTCGCCAGGGCATACCGTGGTCGGCGACACGCTGTCGATCAAGGTGTACCAGGCGCTGGCCGCGGCGCTGGCGCTGCGGCCCGAGCGCCGGGTGATCCTCTCGGACCGCGGCAATTTCCCCTCCGACCTCTATATGGCCGAGGGCCTGATCGGCGCGCTCGACCGTGGGCACGTGCTGAAGACCGTCGCACCGGAAGAGGTCGCGGAGCACATCGACGACGGCGTGGCGGCGCTGATGCTGACCGAGGTGGATTATCGCACCGGGCGCATCCACGACATGAAGTCCCTGACGGCGCAGGCCCATGCGGCCGGGGCGCTGGCGATCTGGGATCTGGCGCACAGCGCCGGCGCGATCCCGGTCGACGTGTCGGCGGCGCGGGCGGATTTCGCGGTGGGTTGCACCTACAAGTACCTCAACGGCGGGCCCGGCGCGCCGGCCTTCATCTACGTGGCGCCGGACCATGCCGATATCGCGCCGCCCGCCCTGTCGGGCTGGCTGGGTCACGAGGCACCCTTCGCCTTCGACCGCGACTACCGCCCCGGCAGGGGCATCGACCGGATGCGCGTCGGCACCCCGCCGGTTTTGCAGATGGCGGCGCTGGAGACGGCGCTGGACATCTGGGACGCGGTCGACATGGCCGATGTGCGGGCGCGGTCAATCGAGCTGACCGAGCTGTTCATCTCCCTGATCGACGCGCACTGCCCCTCGGTGACGCTGAACAGCCCGCGCGACAGCGCGATGCGCGGCAGCCAGGTCGCGCTGCGCCACCCGGAAGGCTATGCGGTGATGCAGGCGCTGATCGCGCGCGGCGTGATCGGCGACTTCCGCGCGCCCGACAACCTGCGCTTCGGCTTTACGCCGCTCTACACGACCGATCAGGACGTGCGCGGCGCGGTGACGGCCCTGGCGGACGTTCTCGACAACGCCCTGTGGGACGCGCCGCGTTACAAGAAGCGGGCGGCGGTGACATGAGCGGACCTGACCCCGAAGCACACGGCGCCCGCATGTCGATGTCGGGCGAGATGTCCTATGGCGACTACCTGGGGCTGGACTCGGTCCTGACCGCGCAGCACCCGCTGAGCGACGCCCATGACGAGATGCTGTTCATCATCCAGCATCAGACCTCGGAGCTGTGGATGAAGCTGGCGCTGCACGAGTTGTCGGCGGCGCGGCGGCTGATCGCGCAGGACGAACTGCAGCCGTCGTTCAAGCTACTCGCCCGCGTGGCGCGGATCATGGAGCAGCTCAATTCCGCGTGGGACGTGCTGCGCACCATGACGCCCTCGGACTACACGCTGTTCCGGACGGCGCTGGGGCAGTCCTCGGGGTTTCAGTCCTGGCAGTACCGGCTGATCGAATTCGCCGCCGGCAACCGCAACCCCGCGATGCTGAAGCCGCATACCCACCGCGCCGACATCACCGCCCTGCTCCACGCCGAACTGGCGCGACCGTCCTTGTACGACGAGGCGCTGCGGGCGCTGGCGCGGGCCGGCCTTGCGGTGCCGGCGGCGGTGCTGGAACGCGACGTGCGCCAGCCCTGGAGGCTCGATCACGGCGTGACCGACGCCTGGGCCGCGGTCTACCGCGCGCCCGATGCGCACTGGCCGCTCTACAATCTCGCCGAGAAGCTGGTGGATTTCGAGGACTACTTCCGCCGCTGGCGCTTCAATCATGTCACCACGGTGGAGCGGATCATCGGGCTGAAACGCGGCACCGGCGGGACCGGCGGCGTAAGCTACCTCAAGCGGATGCTGGAGGTGGAACTGTTCCCGGAGCTTTGGCAGGTGCGGACCGAGTTGTAGCGGGAATGCGAATCCGCGCTCAGGCGCTGCGCAGGACCGGGTGCTTGTGCTCGCCGGCCCAGGCGCGCACCGCATCGCCGAAGGCGCCGAACAGCTTGACCGAAACCGGGTCCTTGTCGGCGTTGAACTCTGGATGCCACTGCACCGACAGCGTGAAGCCGGGCGCGCCGTCGACATGGATCGCCTCGGGCGTGCCGTCCTCGGCGGTGCCGTCGATGACGATACGATTGCCGGGCTCCAGGATGCCCTGCCCATGCAGGGTGTTGGTGCGCACGCGCGTCTCGCCCAGAAGCCGGTGAAACACGCCGCCTTCGGTGAAGGTGACGGTCTGGCGCAGTTCGAAGATTTCATCGAGCGTGCCGTCGGGCGGCATGCGGTGGTTCATCCGGCCCGGCAAGTCGCGGATCTCGGGATGCAGGGTGCCGCCATAGGCGACGTTGACCTCCTGAAATCCCCGGCAGATGCCGAAATAGGGCTGGCCGCGCTCGGTCAGCGCGCGGATCAGCGGCAGGGTGACCTTGTCGCGGGCACGGTCGAAGGTGCCATGCGCCTCGGTCGGCTCGTGACCGTATTCCTCGGGGTGGACGTTGGGCCGCCCGCCAGTGAACAGGAAGCCGTCGAAATGGGTCATCAGCTCTTCGATGCCCACGAGGTCCGGATCGGTGGGGATGATCACCGGCGTGCAATTGGCGGCCTTGGATATGGCGTGGCTGCAATAATACCCGCCGGCATGCACGTGGTAGGTATCCGTGATCATGTGGCTGTTGCCGATGATCCCGACGATCGGTCGCTGCATGGCCGTCCCTTCATGGCTCCCCTGCCCCTTCATATGCGCGTGGGCCGCACGGGTCGAGAGGCTTGAGAAGTTGGTTAGGCAAATGCCTAATTAAGTGTTGACAGATTGCACATGTAGGCAGAAAGTTAGGCACATGACTAAGCATGACCCACGACTCGACACCATGTTCCAGGCCCTCAGTGACCCCACACGCCGCGCCGTGCTGGCCCGGCTGATGCGCGGCCCGGCGGCGGTTTCGGCGCTGGCCGCGCCGTTCGACATGGCCTTGCCCACATTCATGCAGCATCTGGCCAGGCTGGAGCGCGGCGGCCTCATCCGCAGTGAAAAGCAGGGGCGTACGCGCATTTGCCACGCCGAGCCCGCTGGACTTGCCCCGGCGCGCGACTGGATCGAAGAGCAACGCGCGGTCTGGGAGGCGCGGCTCGACCGGCTTGAGGAATTTCTCGAAACTCGCGACGGGGGCGACGCGCCATGAGCACCGACCTGACCATCCGCCGTGTACTGAAGGCCAGCCGTGCCACGATCTGGCGCTGCTGGACGGAACCCGACCTGCTGAAGCCGTGGTTCATCCCCAAGCCGCATTCGATCGAAAAGGTCGAGATGGACGTCCGCCCCGGTGGCCGGTTCTTCACGCTGATGCGGATCGACGGCAAGGAATATCCCAATGACGGCTCGTTTCTGGAGGTGGTGCGGCAAGAGCGGCTGGTCTTCACCGATTTGCTGGTCGCCGACTGGCAGCCGGTGGCCGAGCCCGGCCTGGGATTCACCGCTGTTCTGACTTTTGCCGATCATCCCGAGGGCTGCGACTACACCGCTTGGGCGCGGCACCGGACGCGCGAAGACGCGCAGAAGCACGAAAAAATGGGCTTCACCGAGGGCTGGGGCACCGTGGCCGCGCAGCTCGAGGACTTCGCGCGCAAGCTGGAGGCCGCGTCGTGACCGTCACCGAGGCGCGCGTCGAAGATCGCTCGCTTGTGATCGACCGCGTCCTGCCGGCGCCTCGCGATGCTGTCTGGGCCGCCTGGACCGACCCCAGGCGGCTGCCAAAATGGTGGGGGCCGCGCGAATTCACCTGCGAGACCCGCGAGATCGACCTGCGCGAGGGCGGGCAGTGGCGGTTCGACATGATCGGCCCTGAGGGGACGCGCTATCCCAACCGGCACCGCTTTCGCCGCATCGCGCCGAAGCACGCCATCCACTACACGCTCGACGACGACGGCACCGGCGCGCATCATTTCGAGGCCGAGGTGCGGTTTGCCGACGCCGAGGGAGGCACCCGCGTCACCCTGAAGATGATCTTTCCCACCGCCGAGGAGCGCGACGCTGTCGAGGCTTTCGGCGCCGTCGCATACGGGCACACGACCTTCGACTGCCTGACCGAGGCCGCTGCGCCCGGCACCCTGTCGGTGACGCGTATCCTGAATGCCTCGCAGAAACGCGTCTGGCGCTGCTGGACGAACGCGGAAGAGATGGCGCACTGGTTCTTTCCCGACGGCATCGACATCAAGAGCGCGGATTTCCTGCCGCGCACCGGCCAGCCATGGCGCACGGTCATGCGATCAAGGGCCGACGGGCGCGAGATGGTGGTCCGCGGCCAGTTCGTCTCGGTCGATCCGGAAGAGAGCCTGGTGTTCACCCATGGCTGGGAGGACGACACGGGCGTCGTTGCGACCGAGACAACGGTGACGATCACATTGCACGAAGAGGCCGGGCGGACCCGCCTGACCCTGGCACAGGCCGGTCTCGCCACAGCCGAAAGCCTTGCAGGACATCGCGAGGGCTGGAGCCAGACGCTGGACAATCTCGCCGCCTATCTGGTCGGTGAAGCAAAGGTCGCTCCGGCGCCTTTTGCACGCCGGCAGCGCTCGGAGCAGTAGCGCACGTGCTGCCAATCGCGGGCCCATTTCTTGCGCCAGGCAAACGGGCGGCGGCAAACTGGACAGGTCTTTCGCGGGAGATCGGGTTTTCTCTGGCGTCTCGGCATTTACATTCGAAATAGGAGCGTTCGGCCCCCGATCAATTCAAGGGCCGATGCCGTTCTCCGAAAGCCCGGCAATTGCCTTGCGCCATTGAAGCCCGGCGGGTGCCGCACTACCCTGCCCTGCGAACTCGCCGAGGACCGAGCAGACCATGAAAGACATCGCACCACAGCCCGTACGGCTGGCCGAATACACACCGCCCGCGTACCTGATCGACCATGTCCACCTGACGTTTCGGCTGCATCCCGAAAAAACGCGCGTTCTCTCGCGGATCGACTTCCGGCGTAATCCCGGAGTCGAAGTCGGGGCGGACCTGCTGCTCGACGGCGAGAACCTGAAGCTGATTTCGGCGCGCATCGACGGCAGTTCGCTCGCCGAGAGGCAGATGCGGCTTTGTCCGACCGGGCTGACGGTGCCCGCGACGCATTTGCCCGGCGACACGTTCACCTGGGAAGCCGAGGTCGAGATCGATCCCAAGGCGAACACCGCGCTCGAGGGGCTTTACATGTCGCGGGACATGTACTGCACCCAGTGCGAGGCCGAGGGGTTTCGCAAGATCACCTATTACCCGGACCGTCCCGATGTGATGGCCACCTTCGACGTGCGCGTCGAATGCGACATGCCCGTCCTGCTGGCCAACGGCAACCCCGGCCAATCCGGCAAAGGGTTCGCCGAATGGCACGATCCCTGGCCCAAGCCCGCCTATCTGTTCGCTCTGGTTGCGGGTGATCTGGTTGCGCATTCGGACCGGTTCACGACGGCTTCGGGCCGTCAGGTCGATCTCAATATCTGGGTGCGGCCCGGCGACGAGGATCGCTGCGGCTACGCGATGGACGCGTTGAAGCGGTCGATGCGCTGGGATGAAGAGGTCTACGGGCGCGAATACGATCTCGACGTCTTCAACATCGTCGCGGTGGACGATTTCAACATGGGCGCGATGGAGAACAAGGGGCTGAACGTCTTCAACTCCAAATACGTGCTCGCCAGCCCGAAGACCGCAACGGACCGCGACTACGAGTTGATCGAGGGCATCATCGCGCACGAATACTTCCACAACTGGACCGGCAACCGGATCACCTGCCGCGACTGGTTCCAGCTGTGCCTGAAAGAGGGGTTGACGGTCTTTCGCGATCAGCAGTTCTCGGGCGACATGCGCAGCCACGCGGTCAAACGGATCGAGGACGTGGCGCAGCTGCGCGCGCGCCAGTTCCGCGAGGACAACGGCCCCCTGGCGCATCCGGTTCGGCCCGAACAATATATCGAGATCAATAACTTCTATACCGCCACAGTCTATGAAAAGGGCGCCGAAGTGATCGGCATGCTCAAAACGCTGGTGGGCGATGAGGGCTACCGCAAGGCGCTGGATCTCTATTTCGACCGCCACGACGGCGACGCGGCGACCATCGAGGACTGGTTGCGCGTCTTCGAGGACGCCACCGGCCGCGATCTGAGCCAGTTCAAGCGCTGGTACACCCAGGCCGGCACGCCGCGCCTGGACGTGACCGAGAGCTTCGCGAATGGCACCTACACCCTCGGCTTTCGCCAGCACACGCCGCCGACCCCGGGCCAGCCCGACAAGGCGCCGCAGGTGATCCCCATCGCCGTGGGACTGCTGAACCCCAACGGCGACGAAATCGTGCCCACCCGGGTGCTTGAGATGACCGAGGCTGAACAGGCGTTCAGTTTCAAGGGGCTCGCAGCCAGGCCGGTGCCCTCGATCCTGCGCGGCTTTTCCGCGCCGGTCATCCTGACGCGCGAAAGCAGCACCGAGGAACGCGCCTTCCTGCTGGCGCACGACACCGACCCGTTCAACAAGTGGGAGGCCGGGCGTGCGTTGGCGAAAGACGTGCTGACACGGATGGTCACGAACGGCGACAGTCCGGGCCCGGCCTATCTCGACGCGCTGCACCGGGTGATCCGCGACGACCGGCTCGACCCGGCTTTCCGCGCCCTGGTTCTGCGGCTGCCGTCCGAGGACGACATGGCGCAGACCCTGTTCGACAGCGGCGTGACGCCCGATCCGCTGGCGATCCACGCCGAGCGCGAGGAGCTGTCGCGCGCTATCGCCGCGCATCTTGCCCCGGACCTGACCGCGACCTACGAGGCGATGAACCTGCCCGGTCCCTACACGCCCGACGCCAAGGCCGCCGGCTGCCGCGCGCTGCGCCAGACCGCGCTCGATCTGATCACCCGCAACGATCACGGCATCGTCGCGCAGAAGCAGTTCGTCGCGGCCGACAACATGACCGAGCAGTTGGGCGCGCTGGCCTGCCTGCTGGATATCGGCCGCGGACAAGCGGAAACCGCAGCCTTTTACGCGCAATGGGCCGCCGACCGGCTGGTGATCGATAAGTGGTTCGCGATGCAGGTCCTGCACGCCGCCCCGAACCGCGTCGCCACAGTGGCCCAGGCGCTGACCGCCCACGAGGATTTCGACTGGAAGAACCCCAACCGTTTCCGTTCGGTCATGGGGGCGTTGTCGGCCAACGCCGCCGGGTTCCACGATCCGTCCGGCGCGAGCTACCGGATCCTGGCGGACTGGCTGATCCGGCTCGATCCGGTCAACCCGATGACCGCCGCCCGCATGACCACCGCCTTCGAGACCTGGCGGCGCTATGACGCCGACCGGCAGGACCTGATCCGCGGTGAATTGCAACGTATCGCCGCAAGTGACGGCCTGAGCCGGGATACCGGCGAAATGGTGCACCGTATCCTGGGAGACTGACATGACCCGCAAGACCGTCCTCATCACCGGCGCCTCTGCCGGCATCGGCGCCGCCTCTGCACGGCTTTTGGCGCAGAACGGCTATGATATCGGTATCGGCTATCGCAGCGACCTGGACGGCGCCAAGGCCGTCGCCGAGGACGTCCGCGCGGCGGGCGGCAAGGCGGTTCTGTTCCGCGCCGACGTGGGCGACGGCGGTGAGATCGAGCGGATGTTCCAGGAATTCGACAGCGTCTTCCCGCGGCTCGACGCGCTGGTGAACAACGCCGGCGTCGTGGCGCCCGCCAGTCGGGTGGAGGACATGACCGAGGAACGGCTTGCCCAAATGTTCCGCATCAACGTCGTCGGTGCGTTCCTCGTCGCGCGCGAGGCGGTGCGGCGGATGTCGACCGCGCGCGGCGGACAGGGCGGCGCCATCGTCAACATGTCATCGGCCGCCGCCCGGCTGGCCTCGCCGAACCTCTATGTCGATTACGCCGCATCCAAGGCCGCCATCGACACTCTGACATCCGGGCTGGCGCTGGAAGTCGCCGCGCAGGGCATTCGGGTCAACGCCATCCGCCCCGGCCTGATCGAGACAGCGCTGCACGGCAAGGGCGGCGACCCGGACCGGGCGCAGCGCCTGGCATCGACCGTTCCGATGGAGCGCACCGGCAGCGCCGAGGAGGTCGCCGCGGCGGTGCTGTGGCTGCTGTCCGATGACGCCAGCTACGTGACCGGCACGCACCTCGATGTCAGCGGCGGGCGATGAGCTTCGTGCCCGTGTGTCGGAACTGAATCGGTCGCGGCCTCGTTTGTTTGGCAAGCCAAGCAAAGGAGTAACCGATGACCGCCATCG
>JAHELH010000363.1 GCA_024644285.1 Paracoccaceae bacterium
AGATCAGCGGCCGCAGCGCGTATTGCCCGGTCGCAGCGTTGCAGCCGGTGCCGGCCACCAGGCGCGCGCCGCGGATCTCGTCGCGGTAGAACTCGGTCAGGCCATAGACCGCCTCTCGCTGAATGTCCGGCGCCTCGTGCGGCTTGCCGTACCATTTCTCGTAGGCCGCGGGATCGCGCAGACGGAAATCGGCCGACAAGTCGACGATCTTAAGACCGCGCGGCAAGTCCTTGATAACGCTTTGCGTCATCGCGTGTGGCAGGGCGCAGAACGCCAGGTCGATCCCACCGAAATCGATCTCTTCGATGGTCACCAGCCTCGGCAGGTCCAGGTGGCGCAGATGCGGATAGACCTCGGCCATGGTCTGGCCCGCCTTGCGGTCGGCCGACAGCGCGACAATCTGCATCGCCGGATGGCTGGCGATCAGCCGGACCAGTTCGGCCCCGGTATAGCCCGACGCGCCCAGGATCGCGATCTTGTGGGTCATCGGACCCTCCGTGAAATTCGTCCAAGATGTAGGCAGAAACCGCGCCGCCCGCAATCACGCGGGCTGGAACTCGACCTTTCGTCGCAGGAACCGCGTCGCCTGATCGGAAACCTTCCGCGGATTCCCCGTTGTCAGGAACTGCGAGGTCTCGCCCATGCCCACCATACCGGGATGGCGTTTCAGGTAATCGCCCAGGCTGGCCGCTACCAACTGCGGCTGGCTGTAGACCGCAACCTCCGGGCCCAGCGCCTCGCGAAAGACATCCTCCATCAGCGGATAATGCGTGCAGCCCAGCACGGCGGCCTCGGGATGCGGCATCTTGCGCTTCAGCGCGTCCACGTGGGACCGCACCAGCGCCTCGGCCAGGATCATGTCGCCCTCTTCGATGGCATCGACCACGCCGCCGCAAGCCTGCGCCTCGACATCGACGCCGACCGCGCGGAACGCCAGTTCGCGCTGGAAGGCGCGGCTGCGGACCGTGGCGGGCGTGGCGAACAGCGCGACATGCTTGACCGCGACCTCGCGCGGGGGGCTGTTGTCGCCCCAGTGCCGCTCGGTCAGCGCCTCGATCAGCGGCACGAAGACGCCGAGGACGCGCTTGTCCTTCGGCACCCAGGATTCCTGCATCCGCCGCAACGCCGCCGCGCTGGCGGTGTTGCAGGCGAGGATCACCAGATTGCAACCCGCGTCGAACAGCCGCTGGGTGCCCTTGCAGGTCAGATCGAAGATGTCGTCGGGTTCACGCACGCCATAGGGCGTGTGCGCGTTGTCGCCGTAATAGACGAAGTCGATATCGGGCAAGGCCTTGGTCACCGCGTCCAGCACGGTCAGCCCGCCAAGGCCCGAATCGAAAATCCCAACCGCCACCTGCCTGCCCTCTGCACCGATAGGTCTGCGCAGGAATAGGCGTCTTGCCCGCGGATTGCCAGCGCTTCGCTCGGGTCGCCGTTGCCAGCACGATCAATCCCGCCAAGCGCCAGCAGTCGTGATCACCCGGCTTCTATGCAGCGCGGCGGCGGGGTGATTGGATCCTTGCATTCGATATCAAGAATTGAGGTCACAAATGCGTTTCTTTACAATTGCCTGCGCGGCGCTTCTAAGCCTTGGCGCGACGCCGTCGGAGGCTGCGGACAAGACCCCGCTTTACGCGGTGGTGATCAACCACGAAGAGCAATACTCGATCTGGCCAGAGGGACGTGCGCTGCCGCGCGGCTGGCAGGCCGAGGGGCAGACATGCACCGAGAAGGCCTGCCTCGCCTATATCAGGGAGGTCTGGACCGACATGCGCCCGATGGCGCTGGAGAAGAACATCGAGGTCCTGCGCAAGCTGTACGAATAGCCGGCCAGTCACAGGCTACTCGGCGGCCTCCTTGAACCCTGCCTGCCCGCCGCGCAGAACCGCCAGCAACTCCTCGCGCCGCTTCGCCGCCCTTGCCTCGTTGGCCTGCTTGACCGCGCCGAAGCCCCGGATCGACAGCGGCAGTTCCGCCAGCGCCACCGCAGCGTCCAGCCGGTCGCCGGACAGTCCGGCGGGCAGCGCAGCGATGTCGGCCTGGTATTGCCGGATCAAGGCGCGCTCCATCTTGCGCTCGGCGGAATAGCCGAAAGGATCGAGCGGCGTGCCGCGCAGGACCTTGGCCTTGGCCAGCAGCGGAAACAGCCTGCCGATCCAGGCACCGAACTTGCGCTTCTTCGGCCGCCCGTCTGCGCCGGTGCCGGCGAGGATCGGCGGGGCGAGATGGTAGCTGAGCTTCAGCTCGCCCTCGAATTCCTCCCGCGCCCTGGCCTCGGTGTCCAGCAAGAGCCGGGCGACCTCGTATTCATCCTTGTAGGCCAAGAGCTTGTGATAGCCTTTTGCCACCGCTTCCTTGAGCCGGGGATCGTCGACGCTGTCGACCAGCTTGCGGTACCGGTTGGCCAGCCGCTTCGACTGGTAGGCTTTCAGGTGATCGGCGCGGAAAGCGATCCTTTCGTCCAGCGTTTTCGGCTTTTCCACCACG
>JAHELH010000072.1 GCA_024644285.1 Paracoccaceae bacterium
AGCGCGACGAATTTCGCGACCGGTTCATGCGGGCGTTGGCCGATGCCGAGAACTCGCGCAAGCGCAGCGAGCGCGACCGGCGCGAGGCCGAGCAATATGGCGGCTCGCGGCTGGCCCGTGATATGCTGCCAGTCTACGACAACCTGTCGCGCGCCCTCGAGGCCGCGACCGAAGAGCAGAAGAAGATCTCCGCCGCTCTTCTGGAAGGCGTTGAACTGACGATGCGGGAATTGCTGAACGTATTCAAAAAGCACGGGATCGAGCCGGTCGAACCGCAAGTCGGGGACAAGTTCGATCCGCAGCTTCACCAGGCGATGTTCGAGGCGCCGGTGCCGGACACCAAGGCGGGCGACATCATCCAGGTCAGCCAGACGGGTTTCAAGCTGCATGACCGGCTGCTGCGGCCCGCGCAGGTGGGCGTCAGTTCGACCCCGGCCGCGTCAGCGTCTTGAGCTCGTAGATCAGGTTCAGCGCCTGTTTCGGGGTCAGCTCGTCGGGGTGGATCTCGGCGAGCCTGTCTTCGAGGACCGATGACATGGCGGGTCCGGCTGGCGGGGGGCCGGGATGTGCGGCGAACAGCGGCAGGTCGTCAAGCAACGTCTTCCCGCTCGCGCCCTCGCGCGCGCCCTTCTCCAGCTGCGCCAGCACGTCGCGTGCCCGGTCGATGACCGCGCGCGGCAGCCCGGCGAGCCGCGCCACCTGCACGCCATAGGATCGATCCGCCGCGCCCTTGCGCACCTCGTGCAGAAAGATCACATCGCCTTCCCATTCCTTGACCGCCACGGTGGCGTTCTCGACCCCGTCCAGTCGTTCGGCGAGCTGCGTCAGTTCATGGTAATGCGTGGCGAACAGCGCCCGGCAGCGATTGACATCGTGCAGATGTTCCAGCGTCGCCCAGGCGATGGAGAGACCGTCGTAGGTGGCGGTGCCGCGGCCGATCTCGTCCAGGATCACCAGCGCCCGGTCGTCGGCCTGGTTCAGAATTGCGGCGGTCTCGACCATCTCGACCATGAAGGTCGAACGGCCGCGCGCCAGATCGTCCGCCGCGCCAACTCGACTGAACAGCTGGCTGACCAGACCGATATGCGCGGCATCGGCGGGCACGTAGCTGCCCATCTGCGCCAAGAGCGCGATCAGCGCGTTCTGCCGCAGGAAGGTCGACTTGCCTGCCATGTTCGGGCCGGTCAGCAACCAGAGATCCGAGCCGTCCGAGCCGCTGGCCAGATCGCAATCGTTGGCGATGAAGGGCGCGCCCTGTTGCCTGAGCGCACGCTCGACAACCGGGTGGCGCCCGGCCTCGACATGGAAGGTCCGGCTGTCATCGACATTTGGCCGGGTCCAGTTTTCAGCGCTGGCGAGATCGGCAAGCGCGGTGGCCAGATCGAACTCGGCCAGCGCCCGGGCGAGCGCGCCAAGCTGAGTGGCGTAATCCAGCACGGCCCCTTTCAGGCTGTCATAGAGACGTTTCTCGATGTCCTGCGCGCGGTTCCCGGCATTCAGGATCCGCGTCTCCATCTCGGATAGAGGGACCGTGGTGAAGCGCACGGCGTTGGCGGTGGTCTGGCGGTGAATGAAGGTGTCGGACAGCGGTGCCGACAGCATCCTTTCAGCATGCGTCGCCGTCGTCTCGATGAAATATCCCAGGACATTGTTGTGCTTGATCTTCAGCGAGGCGATGCCGGTCTGCGCGGCGTACTCCGATTGCATGCCGGCAATCACGCTGCGGCCCTCGTCGCGCAGCTTGCGGGCTTCGTCGAGTTCCGAATCGTGCCCCGGCGCGATGAAACCGCCATCCCGCACCAAGAGCGGCGGTTCGGAGACCAGCGCGGCCTCGAGCAGGTCGCGCAATGTGTCGTGCCCGGCGAAGGCGCCCGATGCCTCGGCCAGAAGGGCCGGGTAACCGGCGCCCTCCGCCAATCCGGCAAGCGTGGCCGCCTCGGTCAGGCAAATGCGCACCGCGGCCAGGTCGCGCGGCCCGCCGCGGTCGAGCGCCAGCCGCGACAGGGCGCGGTCAAGATCGGGGATACGGCGCAAGGCGGTCCGCAGGGCGTCAGCCGCGCCGCGGTTCTCGATGGCCCAGGTCACCGCGTCCAGCCGACCCCGGATCACCTCGAGCCGCCGCGACGGCGCCGAAAGCCGCCGCTCCAACAGCCGCGCGCCGCCGGCGGTCACCGTGCGGTCGATGGCCGCCAGCAAAGAACCGTCGCGGCCACCCGACAGGGCGTGCGTCAATTCCAGGTTACGCCGCGTGGCGGCGTCGATATGCATCACCGCTTCGCTGGCTTCACGCACCGGCGGACGCAGCAGTGGCAGCCTGCCCTTCTGTGTGATCTCGAGATAGTCGACCAGCGCGCCCATTGCCGCAGTCTCGGCCCTTCCGAAGCTGCCGAACGCATCGAGCGTCTGGGTGCCGAACAATCCGGTCAGCCGCTTTTCGGCCTGCGTGCTGTCAAAGCTTGCCCGCGACAGCGGCGTGCCGGACGCACCAAGATCAGAGACGATTTCGGCCAAATCGGGCTCGTGCGCTTCTGACAATATCACCTCGCGCGGGGCGATCCGGGCAAGTTCGGGCGACAGGCGCGCCCGCGGGCAGGCCATCACCCGGAACTCTCCGGTCGATATGTCGACCCAGGCCAGCGCGCCGTCGTCACGCACCTCGGCATAGGCGGCCAGGAAATTGTGCCGCCGCGCCTCCAGCAAGGATTCCTCGGTCAGCGTGCCCGGCGTCACCAGCCGCACAACGTCGCGCTTGACCACGGCCTTCGAGCCGCGCTTCTTCGCCTCGGCCGGGTCCTCGAGCTGCTCGCAGACGGCGACGCGGAAGCCCTTGCGGATCAGCGTCAGCAAGTAACCCTCGGCCGAATGCACCGGCACGCCGCACATCGGGATGTCGTCGCCCAGATGCTTGCCGCGCTTGGTCAGGGCGATGTCCAGCGCCGCCGCCGCGGCGACCGCGTCGTCAAAGAACATCTCGTAGAAATCGCCCATCCGGTAGAACAAGAGCGCCTCTGGATACTGCGCCTTGATGTCGAGATACTGCGCCATCATCGGCGTCAGGGCGGCATTGGCGACTGTCAAGATATCCCCCGGGATGATCGTGGCCGGACCTTACAAACCGATGCGGCTGCGCGAAAGGGCGCAGCGCCATCTTTTGTTGAGCGGTGCAGCGGCTGTCGCTAAGGATGGTGGACGCGCAACAAAGGACGGCACCGCGATGGCCACCCCGAAGTACACCCGCGAAGAGGCGCTGCTATTCCACCTGGAGCCGGTCCCGGGCAAGCTGGAGATCAACGCCACCGTGCCGATGAGCACGCAGCTTGATCTGACGCTGGCCTATTCGCCCGGCGTAGCTGTCCCTTGCGAAGAGATCCACAACGACCCCGGCACAGCCTACGACTACACGGTCAAGGGCAACCTGGTCGCCGTGATCTCGAACGGCACGGCGGTCCTTGGCCTGGGCAACCTGGGCGCGCTGGCGTCGAAGCCGGTGATGGAAGGCAAGTCGATCCTGTTCAAGCGCTTCGCCGACGTGAACTCGATCGACGTCGAGGTCGATACCGAGGATCCGGACGAGTTCTGCAACGCCGTGCGGCTGATCAGCAAGACATATGGCGGGATCAACCTGGAAGACATCAAGGCGCCGGAATGCTTCATTATCGAACAGCGCCTGAAGGAAGAGCTGGACATCCCGGTCTTCCACGATGACCAGCACGGCACCGCGGTGATCTGCTGCGCGGGGCTGATCAACGCACTGCATCTCAGCGGCAAGAAGATCGAGGATGTCCGCGTCGTGCTGAACGGCGCGGGTGCGGCCGGCATCGCCTGCATCGAAATGATGAAGGCGCTGGGCGTGCGGCACGAGAACTGCATCATGTGCGACAGCAAGGGCGTGGTCTACCAGGGCCGGACCGAGGGCATGAACCAGTGGAAATCGGCCCATGCCGCCAAGACCGATCTGCGCACGCTGGAAGAGGCGATGAAGGGCGCCGACGTCTTCGTCGGCGTCTCGGTCAAGGGCGCGGTGACGCAGGATATGGTCAGGTCGATGGCGACCGATCCGGTGATCTTTGCCATGGCCAACCCGCACCCCGAGATCACGCCGGAAGAGGCGCACGAGGTCTGCCCGGACGCCATCGTCGCCACCGGGCGGTCGGACTATCCCAACCAGGTCAACAACGTGCTGGGATTTCCCTACCTGTTCCGCGGCGCGCTGGACATTCACGCACGCGCGATCAACGACGAGATGAAGATCGCCTGCGCCCATGCGCTGGCCGCGCTGGCGCGCAAGGAGGTGCCGGAAGAGGTCGCGGTGGCCTACGGGCAGAAGCTGACCTTCGGCCGCGACTACATCATCCCGACGCCTTTCGACCCGCGGCTGATCTACACCATTCCGACTGCGGTGGCGAAGGCCGGGATGGAGACTGGCGTGGCGCGGCGGCCGATCGTCGACATGCAGGCCTACGAAGTCGCGCTGAAGGGCCGGATGGATCCGACGGCCAGCATCCTGCACGGCATCCACGCGCGCGCCCGGGCGGCGCAGGCCAAGATGATCTTCGCCGAGGGCGACGACCCGCGCGTCCTGCGCGCCGCCGTGGCCTATCAGCGGTCGGGCTTTGGTCAGGCGCTGGTCGTGGGCCGCGAAACGGATGTGAAGGAAAAGCTGACGGCAGAGGGCTTGGCTGACGCGACCGGCGAACTGGAAGTCGTCAACGCGGCGAACACCGCGCATCTGGAGAGCTACAAGTCGTTTCTCTACGAACGCCTGCAGCGCCGGGGCCACGACGCGCAGGACATCCACCGGCTGGCGACACGCGACCGGCACGTCTTTGGTGCGCTGATGCTGGCGCATGGGCACGGCGACGGGTTGGTGACCGGCGCCACGCGAAAGTCCGCGCATATCCTTGGCCTGATCAACCACGTCTTCGATGTATCTGTCGAGGACGAGGCGGTCGGCGTCACGGCGCTGTTGCACCGGGGGCGGATCGTGCTGATCGCGGATACGCTGGTGCACGAATGGCCCGACGAGGAGGACCTGGCAAACATCGCCGAAAAGGCCGCGGACGTGGCGCGCACCTTCGGGCTGGATCCGCGCGTGGCCTTCGTCAGCTTTTCGACTTTCGGCTACCCGGTCTCGGAGCGGGCCGAGAAGATGTACAAGGCGGCCGAGGTGCTGGACCGGCGCGGCGTGGCTTTCGAATACGAGGGCGAGATGACGGTAGACGTGGCGCTGAACGCCAAGTCGCAGGAGAAATATCCCTTCCAGCGGCTGTCGGGTCCCGCGAACATCCTGGTGGTCCCGGCCCGGCACTCTGCCTCGATCTCGGTCAAGCTGATGCAGGAAATGGGCGGCGCCACGGTGATCGGGCCGATCCTTGCCGGCGTCGACAAGCCGATCCAGATCTGCCAGTCGGTTTATTCGGTCAACGACATTCTGAACATGGCGGTGCTGGCGGCGGGCAAGATCGGCTAGGGTGGGTCAGGACCCACCTTGCGATTAACTCGCGTGATCGACGAACGGCGCGTCGTTGCCCCAAAGCTGGCGGATGCGCTGATCGCGCCCGCAGGCCTTGCGGTAGGCCTTGTAGGCCTCGGCCTTGGATTTGGGTCCGAACCGGGTCAGGACCAGCGCGGTCTGCTTGTAGTAATCCTGGTGGTAGTCCTCGGCTTCGTAGAACGGGCCCGCGTCAAGGATCGGTGTGACAATGGTCTGACCCAGCTTGGCCTCCGCCTCTGCCTTGGCTTTCTCGGCGGCGGCGCGTTCGGCGGGAGTCGAGACGAATATTGCCGTCGCGTAGCTTTGCCCCCGGTCGCAGAACTGGCCGCCGGCATCGGTCGGATCGACCGAACGGAAGAACAGGTCCAGCAGTTGCGCGTAGCTGACCTTGGTGTCGTCATAGCGGATCTCGGCCGCCTCGTAATGTCCGGTACCGCCGCGCACGACCTGCTTGTAGGTCGGGTTCGCGACCGTGCCGCCGGTATAGCCCGACACCACCTCGGACACGCCCCTGACCGATTCGAAATCGGATTCCACACACCAAAAACAGCCGCCGGCGAAGGTGGCGGTCTTGACGTCGGCCTGAGCGGCGGTGGCGGCCAGGGCAAAGCCCAGCGCGGTCAGAGTCGTGAAGAAGCGGGTCATCTGGCGTCCTTTCGATTTTGCCGCAGGTTTGTCGGATGAAAGGTCCGGCACAACACAAGGTCGCGTGACCTCACGGCATGGTTACCGCTTGGCGCGCCGCCGCGCCGCCGCTAGCGTGCGCGGCAAGGGGGGCGCCATGGACGAGCATCTGACCACGCACCAGGCGGAAGAGGACGCCCGCAACGAGTCGATCCTGATACATGTCGACGGGCAGATCGTACCGAAAGCCGAGGCCCGGGTCAGCGTCTATGACAGCGGTTTCATGCTGGGCGACGGCGTGTGGGAAGGTCTGCGGCTTTACGATGGGCGCTGGGCGTTCCTGGAAGAGCATATCGACAGGCTGTTCGAGGCCGCAAAGGCTATCGACCTCGATATAGGAATGGACCGCGAAGGCGTGATGTCCGCCTTGATCGAGACGCAAAAGGCCAACGGCATGACAACCGATGCGCATGCCCGGCTAATGGTCACGCGCGGCGTCAAGACCCGGCCCTTCCAGCATCCGTCGCTGTCGCTGCAGGGCCCGACGATGGTCATCATCATGGAACATTCCAGGCCCAAGTTGCCGCGCCCGATCCGCCTGGCCACCGTGCCGCATATCCGCGGCCTGCCGATGACGCAGGACCCGAAGCTGAACTCGCATTCCAAGCTGAACTGCATTCTCGCCTGTATTGCCGCGGAAAAGGCGGGCGCGGACGAGGCGCTGATGCTGGATGTGCATGGCTTCGTGAACACCACGAATGCCTGCAATTTCTTCATCGTGCGGAAGGGCGAAGTTTGGACCTCGACCGGGGATTACTGCATGAACGGGATCACCCGGCAAAAGGTTATCGACATCTGCCGCGCCGAGGGCATCCCGATCTTCGAGCGCAATTTCAGCCTTGTCGATACTTACAGCGCCGACGAGGCCTTTCTGACCGGTACCTTCGGCGCGCAGACGCCGGTGGGCGAAATCGACGGGCGGCAGATCGGGGATGGCAAAATGCGGCCGATGACCGAGCGGATACGGGCGCTCTACAAGCAGCTGGTCGCCAGGGACCGCGGCTGATGCGCATCGCGATGTGGTCCGGCCCGCGCAACCTGTCGACCGCGATGATGTACGCCTTCGCCCAGCGCGACGACTGCGCCGTCTGGGACGAGCCGTTCTATGCCGCCTATCTTGCCGCGACCGGGCTCGACCATCCCATGCGCGCCGAGATCATCGCGGCGGGCGAGACCGATCCGGACCGGGTGATTGCGGCCTGCATAGGCTCTGTTCCGGCGGGAAAGCCGCATTGTTACCTCAAGCTCATGACCCAGCACATGCTGTCGGGAATCGGTCGCGACTGGCTGGCTCACGTAACGAACGTGTTCCTGATCCGGCATCCGGCGCGCGTGGTGGCCAGCTACGACGTGAAGCGAGAGAACCCGACGCTTGACGATATCGGCTTCCGCCAGCAGGCCGGACTGTTCGATCATGTCAGGCGGCTTGGGCAGGCACCCGTCGTCATCGACAGTCACGACATCCGAGCGGATCCGGAGGGTGGTCTGCGCCGATTGTGTGCCGCGCTTGGTCTGGATTTCGACCCGGCGATGCTGCGCTGGCCGGCGGGCGGAAACCCCGCCGACGGTGTCTGGGCCGCCCACTGGTACGGCGCGGTGCATCGCAGCACCGGTTTCGCCGGTGCGGAAGCGCCGCTGCCGCAGCTGAAAGGCAATGCCGCGGCGCTGGCCGATGCAGCGTTGCCCTATTACCGGCGGCTGCAAGCCCTATCGGAGAGCTGACCGCAAGCGGCGTCCGTCACCTGCCTAGCCGCCGGTTCCGCATCGCGATCAGTTTCAGCCGTAGCGCGTTCAGCTTGATGAACCCGGCGGCGTCCTTCTGGTCGTAGGCACCGGCATCGTCCTCGAAGGTGACATGCGCCTCGCTGTACAGCGAATGGTCCGACCAGCGCGCGACCGTGCGCGCCGCGCCCTTGTAAAGCTTCAGCCGAACCGTGCCGGTGACATGCTCCTGGCTCTTGTCGATCAACGCCTGCAGCATCTCGCGTTCCGGGCTGAACCAGAAGCCGTTGTAGATCAGCTCGGCATATTTCGGCATCAGCTCGTCCTTCAGATGCGCCTCGCCACGGTCGAGGGTGATCTGTTCGATGCCGCGATGCGCCTCCAGCAGCAGGGTGCCGCCCGGGGTCTCGTAGATGCCGCGCGATTTCATGCCGACGAAACGGCCCTCGACCAGATCGAGCCGCCCGACGCCGTGCGCGCCGCCCAGCTCGTTCAGCCGGGTGAGGATGGTCGCCGGCGACAGCTTTTCACCATTGATAGAGACTGCATCGCCCTTTTCGAACCCGATCTCGACGAATTCCGGCGTGTCCGGCGCGTCCTCGGGATGGACGGTGCGCTGGTAGACGTAATCCGGCGCTTCCTCGGCCGGGTTTTCCAGCACCTTGCCCTCGGAGGAAGTGTGCAGCAGGTTCGCATCGACGGAAAACGGCGCCTCGCCGCGCTTGTCCTTGGCGATCGGGATCTGGTGTTTTTCGGCGAAGTCGATCAGCCGGGTGCGGCTGGTCAGGTCCCATTCCCGCCAGGGCGCGATCACCTTGATGTCGGGGTTCAGCGCATAGGCGGCGAGTTCGAACCGCACCTGGTCGTTGCCCTTGCCGGTCGCGCCATGCGCCACCGCGTCCGCGCCCTCCTTGGCTGCGATCTCGACCAGGTATTTCGAGATCAGCGGACGCGCAATCGAGGTGCCCAGCAGATACAGCCCCTCGTAGAGCGCGTTCGCCCGGAACATCGGATAGACGAAATCGCGCACGAATTCCTCGCGCAGGTCCTCGATGTAGATGGCGCTGGCGCCCATCGTCTCGGCTTTCTTGCGGGCCGGCTCCAGTTCCTCGCCCTGGCCCAGGTCGGCGGTAAAGGTCACAACCTCGCAGCCATATTCGGTCTGCAGCCATTTCAGGATGATCGAGGTGTCGAGCCCGCCGGAATAGGCGAGAACGACCTTCTTGGGGGCTGGCATGGGACAGGCTCCGTTGCGGGCGGTTTCAACGGCGCCGTCTATTGGCTTTTGCCCCGTGCGACAAGGCGGTTCTGGCGGCGTGTCAGGCTGCCCGGCTATGATCCAGACCGGCCTGGAATTCTGCCAGCGACGCTTTGTAGGTCGCGATCACCGGGTCGATGTCGACCGCTTCGGGCCGCCCCCTTCGCGCCAGGCGCTCGCCCGCGTCGCAGACCCTGCCAAGCTCGGTGAAGCCCAGGTTCAGCGCGCCGCCCTTCAGAAGATGCAGGTCGGCCTCGAGCCCCGACGAATCCTGCGTCCCGGTCAGGCGCATGACAACTTCCGCCACCTCTTCCAGGAACAATTCGACCACTTCCCCGAAATCCTGGGCGCCGACATCCTCGCGCAGTTCGCCAACCCTCTGCCAATCGATCATCCGCACCTCCTGCAAGGTGCCCCCAACGCGATCCAGCAGTACCCCAGGCCCCTTAATCCCGTGTTACCCCGGGGGACCCGGTTGCATAAAGGTTTCGCGATTGTATACTTGACAAACCACAGGTGGATTCCTATATCCCTAACAGAGGGTTAAGGGAAAGCC